>JANNYL010000139.1:0-7673 GCA_031410075.1 Flavobacteriales bacterium | reverse complement strand
CCCACTGTAAGCCCGGGCAAGACATGGGAAGGGCTTGGTGGTGGCGTGGTGCTCACCATGCTCGTGGGTTACCTTCTGGCGATGAATTGGACGGAACTGTCCCTCAAGCAATGGATGCTCGGGGCAGCGCTCGTGGCGATCACGGCAACGCTTGGTGATCTGTTGGAAAGCGCCTTCAAGCGCGCGCGAGGCGTGAAGGACAGTGGCACCGTACTCCCCGGGCACGGCGGGATACTCGACCGCTTCGATGGTTTTCTGTTGGCAGCGCCCGCCATGTGGATGGTGGTGCGGTTCTATGGATAGAAGGTGTTCGCCGGATCTATGTTCCCGTAAGTCCTGATCCTATCTTCGCCGCCCATTATCATGCGTCTACACCGCGAAGGAACCCCCACGATCCTGCTTACCGTTGCCATCGTGTGCTTCGGTCTTTTTTTCGCATGGACATGGGCGCCTGCATGGTTCGCATGGATCGTTACGTTGCTTCTCCTCACGGTTTTCGCTATTGTGGTCTGGTTCTTCCGGGTTCCATCCCGGAAAGTCACTTTGGAGAACAACGCGATCGTTGCGCCCTGTGACGGTAAAGTCGTGGTGATAGAAGAGGTGGAAGAGACCGAGTATTTCAAGGACAAGCGGATCCAGGTTTCGATTTTCATGAGCCCATTGAACGTGCACATCAACTTCGACCCTATCAGTGGCACCACCAGCTATTACAAGTACCACCCCGGTAAATACCTGGTAGCATGGCATCCAAAAAGCAGCACCGAGAACGAACGCAGCACAGTGGTAGTGAAGCATCCGCAACACGGCGAGGTCCTCTTCCGCCAGATCGCGGGTGCATTGGCCCGCCGTATTTGCACTTACAGCAAAGTGGGTCAACCAGCCGAACAAGGCAAGGAGTTCGGCTTCATCAAATTCGGATCGCGCGTGGATCTTTTCCTGCCCATGTCAGCAGCAATGAACGTGCGAATGGGTGATGTGGTGCAAGGCTCCGTTTCGGTCATCGCTCGATTCAAATCTTGAACACATGCGTAATTGTTTGTTCCTGGCTCCAATGGTCCTGGTGTTCGGCTGTGCCGAGCCTGCCGAGAAAGCTGTACCTGAGTTGAAGCCTTTGGTTATAGCGGATACCACTATGGGGGTGGACCCATTGGCCATTGTGCTTGTTCCGCTCACCACCAGCGGCGTCAAGTTCGACGGTGTGTACCATTATTCGAGTGGCAATCTGAAATACTACTTGCGTTTTTTCGAACGCGGTAATGCAGCCTTTGTGGGCGGTACGGAGAAGTATCAGGGTCAGCTTGCCGAAATGCTCACCATCGATGTGCGTAGTGGCTGGAACCAGGTTCACAACTGCCCTGTGGATCAGCGGAACGACAGTATGTTCATCCGCTCAATGAGCATGAAAGGGGCTATCAATTATGCCGGTGAGGTTCGCGCAAATGGCGATTCACTCAGCATGCTCCGATCGAGCGAGATAAACGGAACGCGAATGCTGTTCAATTACGTTTTCCTGCCAGACGTTTTCCTACAGCAGGAGAAGGCGAAGTTCGTCGAGGTGAAGTAGGCGGTACGTCGCTAGTGGATCCGCGTTTCCTTCTGGAGCGAAATGCGCATGGTCCATACCCACATTGCGAGCGCCATGCATATCCGCGCCAATGTTATCGCCTATCATCAGGCTTTCTTTGGCGTTCGTGCGCGCCAGTTTCATGGCCTTCCGAAATATGCGCGGGTCGGGTTTGCTCGCACCGACGGATTCACTGCAGACCACATGCTCGAAAAGATCACTGATCCCGCTACTCTTCAACTTGGTGGACTGCGTGGCTTCGAACCCATTGGTGATCAGGTGCAGCCCGTAGTTCGGTTGTAAGTCGTTCAATAGTTCCAATGTACCAGGGAAGAGGCCCTTCATCCGGGGTGTTCGTTCCAGGTACGCATCGCCAATATGTTCTGCCAAGCGTTCGTCCCGTATCTCGAAAAAAAGCAGCGTGTTCCTGAACCGCAGCACGCGCATGACCTCCTTATCGATCTTGCCGTTCTCGTAGCGCTTCCAAAGACCCACGTTGACCTCCTCGTAGCAGAGGATCAGTTCGTCCACGGTGGGCACGCCGCGAGCAGCTAGTCCCAGCTCATCATAAAGAGTGGTCAGGACCGCCCGCGAATTGGTGCGAAAATCCCAAAGGGTATGGTCGAGGTCGAAGAAGAGGTGCCGGTAGCGTTTCACTGAACTGCACTGGCGAAGAACTGCAAACCACCGCTCAGTACCGCTGAAACACAAAAGGCCTGAAGCACAACAGACAGCAAAAGTGCAGGGATGGTCCGGCGATCATGCCGGAAATAACGAGCCGCGAGAATGCTGCCAAGCGGAATGGTGAGTACGAGCGGGGTAAGTGCGGCAACACCGCGAAGGCCGCTATTGTGTTTGAGTCGAATAAGCCACCGGTTTTTTCGAGTAAAGATCCGTGACACCGCAGCAGGGTTTATGGCCAATGCTTCTGTCCGCTTCCTAAGCGCTTTCAGGCGGGCGCGTTCGCTCAACCAAGCACTGAGCCGATAGAATACCAGAACGCCAATGCAACCACCAAGACTGGTGAACAGGAAATTCTGCAACAATGTGAATCCAAAACCCGCTCCAAAACCCGCAGCGACCAGCATCTTCAAGCTGCCAGCTGCGACCACGGTAAGTATCTCGGTGAATCCTAGCATTTCAGTTCAAAGCTTGGTGCCGTATGCAAGATCGCCAGCGTCTCCCAAACCAGGTACAATGTACGCCTGTGCTGTCATTTCCTCATCTATGGCGGCCACCCAAATGCGTGTGTTCGGGGGGAGATGTGTTCTCACGTAGTCCAATCCTTCGGCGCTGGAGATCACTGATACGATATGTACGGCTTTGGGTTTTCCCAATCGTAACAGCGCCTTGTATACGAGCACCATGCTCCGCCCTGATGCGAGCATGGGGTCACTGATGATGAGCACTCTGTCCTCAAGTGATGGACTGCTCAAGTACTCTACTTCAATATCGAATCCTTCCTCGCCCTTGCGATGCTTCCGATAGGCACTGACAAAGGCACTATCGGCTCTGTCGAAATAATTCAATAAGCCTTGATGCAAGGGCAAACCGGCCCTGAGGATGGTAGCGAGTACCGGTTGTTCGTTCGGCAGTGCCGTATGGGCTATGCCCAGAGGAGTGATGACCTCAGTCGGCGTGTAGTCGAGTTTCTTGCTCAGTTCATACGCGATCACCTCACCGATGCGTTCAAGGTTCCTTCGAAACCGCATGGGATCCTTCTGCACTTCCTGGTCCCGTATTTCGGCGATGAAGCGATTCACCACTGAGTTCTCTCGCAACAGTTCGGTCATCATGTCTTTAGCGTTTCATCCATTTCAACCATAGTGGCAAGCGATTGCGGCGTACGTTCAAATATAGACTTGTAGAACCACCGAAGCCTTCGTTGAACCGCCTTGTTCCGGGATGGTTCGAACCAGCGAAGTCCAGCACCTTATCGGTACCGGCGTTTTTTGCGATCCAATTATCGACAATATGGAATATCGCACAGTGCTCTGTGCCTGCCGATGTGGATGCACTTTTCAGCAGAACGCTTTTTCCATCCCGATCAATGAAGCACGCCGCTGCGATGGTCGCACCTTGGGATCGGAGGCCGATGATGTTCGCTTCGCCACGTTCGATCGCGTGCGCGATCAATGCCAGCAGAATACCACGATCGATCGGGCGTAACCCACCGAAACGCGCGGCCGTTGTGCGTTCGAACAACTCGACAAACGTTGCCGCGTTCATGTCGCTCGTCCATTCCGTGTCTGGAGGCAACACCTTTTTCAGATTGCGTCGATGGCCTTTGTCATAGGCTTCACGAAGTGCTTCTATGGATGAAATGGGTCTTAAGGTCTGATCCGCGTTTTGTATTCCTCCGTCGATCCCAAGGGTTCCCATGTGCTCGTTCAGCCAGATATCGACATACCGGAATCGCTGTGGAATGGAATCCAAAAAGGCGGTCGAACTACTTGGTTCGATCGGTCCTGATGAAAACACCCCAAGTTGTTGGATCGCATAGGGCTGGAAGAGATAGTCGATGCCGAACTTGCGTCGCCAGGTAAGGGGCATGATTGCACCTGAGACCTCATCCACGAGTGCTTCCCAATTCGGCGATACGATATCGAGCACATCGCTCTTCGCGTACCATGAACGGTTCACGCAACAATTGAGTTGGCGGTCCCACCAAGTCTTGTCGATGGCTTCATGTGTCAAGTGCTTGATCATGGCCGGGCGTATCGAATGGTTTCCTCCACAACCCGGCGCCACCCTTTTTCAGCCCCATAATCACTCAGAAAACGCTCATGCCACACTCCGATGAACGTGCCGTTCACGCGCTTAACAGCATCGACGATCCGCTTGCTTGCTGCAATCGCAGCTTCCGGAGTCAAATGCATCTTGTAACACATTGCACTATCCATCAGGGCGAATGGGTACAACATCAAGTTGGTTTCTCGGCCCAATACCGGGTCGAAATACGGGAAAGGGGTGCAGGTACCAGCACGAAATCCGATGCTGTCAGCTAGCCCGATACTATGGTCTTCGCGAATGCCGATCCGTTCCAATTCGGTGAACGTCGAAGGCAATTTCATGCGCAGGAAATGCTGTCGACTGATCGTTACCGTGTGATCGACAACCAGTTGAAGCGCGGCATGCTCTTGCGCAAAGAGTTCGATGCTATCAGAACTGTGGTAGGATGGGTGCAGGCCCACTTCCGCCCAAGTCGAAACATCCTGCACACGCTGTCGCATCAACGGGTTCGAAAGTCCAACGGCATGGTCGAATTCACCGCGGGGCGATACCAAAAAATTGAGAATAACGCGGTCCGTGTTCCCGTCTGTGATCCTGCGGAGATCATCGTAAACGTCGTAGGGGTCAGGACGGCGACCCGCCAGCGTGCGCCAGCGATCCACAAGTTTGGTCAGGTCAGCTCGCAAAATGTCGCGCACGCTTGCTCCCAGTGTTCGCCAGAGGGGTCTGCCTTGGAACATGAACCCATTGTCAACATCCATGGTGGTGAAGTGGCGGTATCTCCTCCGCACCGGTGGCAATCCCGGAAGTCGAGCATGAAGGTCCTGAGCGAAGGCCAACACCCATTCGTCCGCGACCGGGCGATCGAGCCAGCCTCGTTGAGCATTCCTCGTTTTTGGAGCGCTTATCCTTCCATGCGCATCGCGTTGTCCTGTCCCGTGTTCGTCTGCGAGAGATAGCAATTCGCCCACTGCGAAAAAGATGTCTTGGGGTCGCTCCTCGTGCAGTGCTTCTTCCGCTGAGTTCGGTTTTATGTGAAAGCAGCCCTCGATCGGCAGTGTATCGTACACGATCACGGGGATACCAGCGGACAGTGCCGATCCGCGTTCGGTGATGATCTCCACTTCCCACCCGAGCATTCGCTGAAGTACGTGGCGAACGGTGTACCGTACCCAAGGCGAGTCGTTCCCGATATAACAGATCACTTCAGCCATTCGCGCACGCGTTCGCAGGCAATGTAACGCGACAGTTCGGCGAGCTCGATGTGGGATCAGCCCAAGTCACTTACCAATCGGCCAATGATGCGCTCCGCGGCATGACCATCACCGAATATTCGTGGATAGCTCTGCGCGCCTTTTTCAAGAATGTGTTGTGCAGCTTCGGCGAACAAATTCTCATCAGCGTCCACAAGAACAGCTTGCCCCTGCTGCACCAATTCAACCCATTCGGTTTCAGCGCGAAGCACGATGCATGGTCTATCGAAAAAGAAGGCTTCCTTTTGAACGCCACCGCTATCCGTGACCACGATCCGGGCGTTTTTTTCAAGCGCAATCATATCCAGAAATCCAGCTGGAGGCAGCAGATGGAATGATGGGTTCGAACGAAGGGTTTTGAGCACTTCCGTGTCCAGCAGGCTCTCCATACACTTCAGCGTTCGAGGATGTACAGGAAGAACAACCGGCAGTTCATGCTGTTGATGCAGTGCGAGCAATGAACGAAAGATGGCATTCAAACGAACAGGGTCATCCGTATTGAGCTCCCGGTGCACTGTAGCCAGGACAAATCCACCGCTTGGCAGGCGCAACTCGGACAGCAAGCCCGATCGCCTATCAGAAATACCAGCGAACCACGTGCTGTTATCGAACATCACATCCCCGCTCAGGTCTATGATCGGGTGATCGATCGAAGGCCGAGCAACGGTCGATCGCCGGAATCCTTCACGCTCGAGATTAAGCACGGCTGTTTCCGTAGGGCAGAACAACCATGTGCTCATGTGATCGCAAGCGATCCGGTTCAATTCCTCGGGCATTCGCTTGTTGAAGGATCGAAGACCAGCTTCCACATGTGCGATGGGCACATTCAGTTTGGCAGCAGCCAATGCACCGGCAAGGGTGCTGTTCGTGTCACCATAAAGAACCACCACATCATGCTCTTTCTTCAAAAGGACTTGTTCGATACCCTCGATCATGCGAGCGGTCATGGCACCGTGGTTTCCACTGCCGACGTTCAGGTTTATATCCGCTGCTGGTATGCCAAGCTCCTCAAAGAAGACCTGGCTCATGTTGGCATCGTAATGTTGGCCTGTGTGCAATAGGGTCTCGACTACCTGGCCCTTGGGATGGTTCGCGATCGCCCGGCTGATAGCCGCGGCCTTGATGATCTGCGGGCGAGCGCCGATGATCGTAAGGATGCGGAGTGGTACCGACATTTTACAACTGACCGTTATCCGCGAAGCTGAAATAGCCTCCAGAGGTGATGATCACATGGTCCTGCACGGTGATATCCAAGAATCGCCCCCCTTCGACCAGCTTTTTGGTGAGTGCAATGTCCTCGCCACTCGGTCGAAGTTGGCCGGAAGGATGGTTATGGCATAGCACCACAGAGCTAGCTCGTTTTTCGAGAGCTTCACGGAAAATGAGCTTGGGATCCGCCACCGTCCCGTGCATGCCACCCTGACTCACTTTGCACTTATCGAGGAGGCGATTGCCACGGTCCAACAGGAGCAACCAGAATTCCTCATGTGGCAGATCAGCCACAAGTGGACGTAAAAGCTCGAAAGCTTGTTGGCTGCTGCCGACCAATGGTCGCTGTTCAATGCTGGAATCGCGGCGTCGTTGGCCAAGTTCCAGTGCGGCAGCGATGCTCAGTGCTTTCGCCTCACCAACACCATTGATCTTCATCAGGTCAGAAACGCCCAGCCTAGCCAATTTATGCAGGTCGTTATTGGCTTTGTTCAAGATCAGTCGGGCAAGGTCCAATGCGCTGTCCTTGGGTGTGCCACTGCGGATCAGAATGGCAACCAGTTCGGCATCGCTCATGGCCTTAGGCCCGTTCGCCAGCATGCGTTCCCGTGGGCGGTCCTCCTTTGACCACTCTGGTATGCTCAGCTTGTTCGGGCCGTTATCGACTGGTTCCATCGAGCGGAAAATAGAACAGGTCCCCGTTAGAGGACCTGTTCAGAACGATTCAAGTACAGCAAGCCGTTACTTCAACGCGGAAACGAGCTTACGCAGGCTGCTCTTCAGATTGGACGCCTTGTTCTTGTGGATCACTTTGGTCTTGGCCAACTTGTCCAGCATGCTTTCCGCCTTTGGAAGCAGTTTTTCAGCTTCCTTCTTGTCGGTTGCAACTCGCAGGTCGCGAACGGCATTACGGG
>JANNYL010000138.1:0-5430 GCA_031410075.1 Flavobacteriales bacterium | reverse complement strand
CCACCCGGAACACGCCGTGCGTGCTCGGATGCTGCGGCCCCATATTAAGGAGCATCTCTTCGCTGCGGACGTCCGAAATCTGCGCGGACGGCGCGGCGAACGTGTCGGAAGGCGTCATGTGTCTGGACCCTTGCGTCGTGTTCCGGACGGTCAAACCACCACGTTCTTAATGCCGTGGTACGTCGCCGGCGCTCTGATCGGCCTCACCGTACCCTACTTGTTGCTTGTCGGTAACAAGACCTTCGGCATCAGCAGCTCCTTGCGGCACCTCTGCGCAGCCTGCCTGCCCGCCAACATCGAATTCTTCAAGTACGATTGGAAGAAGGAGGCGTGGAACCTCTTCTTCGTCGGTGGCATCGCGCTCGGCGCGTTCATCGGCGCCACGTTACTGGCGAACCCGGACCCTGTGCAGCTGGCGGAACCGACCGCGGCCTACCTCGCGGAGAAAGGGATCACCGACACGTCATCGCTGATGCCATCGGAGATCTTCTCATGGTCGCAGCTCTTCACCTTGCGCGGTTTCATCTTCATTGTGGTCGGCGGTTTCATGGTGGGATTCGGCACGCGCTACGCGGGAGGTTGCACCAGCGGTCACGCGATCATGGGTCTCAGCAGCCTGCAATGGCCCAGCCTTGTGGCCACCGTCATGTTCATGGTCGGCGGCATCGTCATGACCTGGTTCCTCCTTCCCTTCCTCCTCACCCTCTGACATCCATGGAGAACACATTCCAACACACGCCAACGGCGCAGGAACTCGCCGATCTGAAGGCCAGGGAGCTGGATGCGATCTGCGTGAACGAAAGCGAACTGAAGCACCCGTGGTGGTACAACCTGAAGTACAGCGCTTGGGGTATCCTCTTCGGCATCGTGTTCGTGAAGGCGGAGATCATCAGCTGGTTCCGCATCCAGGAGATGTTCCGCTTCGAGAGCTTCCACATGTACGGGGTCATCGGCACCGCTGTCATTGTTGGCATGATCAGTGTTTTCATCATCAAACGCACGAAAGCGAAGACCTTGTACGGTGAATCGGTGGTGATACCGGACAAGCCGTTCAACAAAGGCCAGATCTATGGTGGACTGATGTTCGGCCTCGGCTGGGCGATCACCGGCGCGTGTCCGGGTCCGCTTTTCGCACAAGTGGGCGCGGGCTTCAGCGTGATCATCGTGACCTTCCTCAGCGCTGTGGCCGGCACATGGGTGTACGGTTTGATCCGCGAGAAATTGCCACACTGATCCACCATGTTCGTTCCTGTGATCGTCCTGAGCATGGCCATTGTGGTGCTGCTCTGGTGGCATGCCTTGGATGGAAGCATGCAGGCGCTCGCGGAAAGCAAAGGGCTTCCTTTTGACCGGAAGGCGAACACGCGAACGCGCTGGATCATCTACAGCGTGTTGTCGGTGATCGTTGTGATCATGTTCGTTCCGAGACGTGCGATGGAAAAGCTCCAACTCGGAGCCAAAATCTCACCGTCCGTTGATGCCCGTTACACCACCGACAGTCTGTGGTTCGGGCCCGACACAGCATCCATTGAGGGCTTGGAAGCGAGCCTTGCGGAAAAGGTGCGTTACGGCCGCGAATTGATCAGGAACACGGCGAGTTACCTGGGGCCCGATGGCAGTGTTGCCCACCAGACCAACGGCATGAATTGCCAGAACTGCCACCTTGATGCAGGCATGCGCCCATGGGGAAACAACTATGGCGCCGTGTGGAGCACCTATCCGAAGTTCCGAGAACGAAGTGGCGCAACGGAAACTGTGGCGAAGCGCATTAATGACTGCTTTGAGCGCAGCCTGAACGGAACAGCGCTTGATAGCACAAGCCGCGAGATGCAAGCGCTCTTGGCATACATGGAATGGGTCGGTACCCGCATCGACAAAGGCAAGAAGCCAAGAGGTTCGGGCCTGGCGGAATTGCAATACATGAACCGCGCAGCTGATCCGGTAAATGGCGAAGCGATCTATACAGCCAAGTGCGAAAGCTGTCATCAGAAGGAAGGCACAGGTGTGAAAGCCGCGAACGGGCTCACGTATCAGTACCCACCGCTCTGGGGCGAGCACAGCTACAACATCGGCGCGGGTCTCTTCCGCTTGAGCCGCTTCGCGGGCTATGTGAAGAACAACATGCCGCAAGGCGCGACGTGGGAAAGTCCACTGCTGTCGGACGAAGAAGCGTGGGATGTTGCGGCCTATGTGAACTCGCAGCAACGACCTGACCGTGACCTGTCGAAGGACTGGCCCAAACTCGCGGGCAAGCCGGCGGACCATCCGTTCGGGCCATACGCGGACAGCCTTCCTGAAATTCAACACAAGTTCGGACCCTTCGGACCAATAGCGGAGGCGAAAGCCACAGTCAAGAAGAAGAACCCATGAGTGATATCCTACACCCGGAAGGCTGCAGCTGCGGCGCACATGATGAAGAGAAGAGCGGCGTCTCCCGTCGCCAGATGCTTCGCTCGCTCGGCGCATTGGGCGCGGGCCTCACACTCGGGCCGACATTGGCCATGGGTGCCCTCAACGATCGTCGCGACGAGCTGGTGAAGAGCAACGCGGTGCTGCAAGGCAAGGCGCAGAAGTTCACCATCCTGCACACGAGCGACATCCATGCTCAGCTGAACACGCACGACGAATTCTTCTTGGAGAACGGCAAGCCGGTATACAAGAAACGCGGCGGCTTCGGTGTGTTGAAGACGATGATCGACACCCTGCGGAACGAGGATCCGGAGAACACGCTCGTGATCGACGGTGGCGATTGCTTCCAAGGCGGCGGTGTGGCGGCGATGAGCGAAGGCCGCGCACTGGTGCCGCTCATGGACCGCATCGGATACGACCTGGTTCTGCCCGGCAACTGGGAGGTGATGTACGGCAAGGAGATGATGCTGAAGGACCTTGGCGCATACAAGGCCGACAAGATCTGCGCGAACATGTTCCACGCCGCGTACCCCGATGGCGCACTCGCGACAACGGATAAAAACGCGGAGTTCAAGGGTGAAATGATCTTCCCGCCGTACTGGACCAAACGCGTCGCCGGTGTCAAGATCGGCTTCATCGGCTACAATGATCCGCTCACGCCCAAGCGCCAATCACCGGCCTACAGCTACGGCATACAGTTCACGAAGCCTGAGATCAATGTCGCGAAGTACATCCGCATACTCCGGGACTACGAGCAATGTGCGATGGTGTTCCTGGTCACGCACATGGGTCTCGCACAACAAGTGGATCTCGCGAACAAGCCAGAGGTAGAAGGCGCGGACCTGATCCTGGGTGCTGATACCCATGAACGCGTGCGCACACCGATCCAAGGCAAATACAGCAAGGTCACCGAACCGGGTGCCTTCGGATCGTTCGTGGCGCGCTTGGACGTGGTGGTGGAAGATGGAAAGGTGAAGGACAGCCACTACGAGCTGCTCGACGTGGATCCGGAGAAATACCAAGCGGATAAGGCCATGCTGCAACTGGTTGATGAAGTGAGCTCACCGTACAAGGAGCAATTGAGCAAGGTGGTCGGTAGCACGAAGAACACGCTGGTGCGTTACTACGTGATCGAGAACCCGATGGACAATTTGATCACGGACGCCATCATGTGGAAATTGAAGCCGGAGATCGCCATCAGCAACGGCTTCCGCTTCTGCCCACCGATCGTTGCCGACGGCAAGACACCCACACCCATCACCAACGACCACATCTGGAGCATGATTCCCGTGGACAGCGAAGCCAAATTCGGCGATGCCACGGGTCAGCAGATCTGGGACTGGCTGGAGCAGGAACTGCACAACGTGTTCGCCAAGGACCCGGCGAAGCGCTTCGGTGGCTGGGTGGTACGTTTCAAGGGTATGACGGCCAACTTCACCATGCAGAACGAGAAGGGCAAACGGGTGAATTGGATCAAGGTGGGCAAGAAGCCCATCGACCTTTCGCGCACCTACCTCATTGCCGCCTGTGAGCGTGAAGGCGACCCCAACGATACACTCTGTCGGATGGAAAAGGTGGCGAACCCGCGTCGCGCGAACGCCACGATGCACAACATCCTGCGGGAGTACTTCGCTGTGCACTCTCCTGTCGCTCCGAAAGTCGAGGGGCGCATCACCGCAACGGACGCACCGCAGACGCTCCTTTCTCAACTCGAAGGGTACGACTACGAGTTCCGCTGAGTTGTGTGAGGGAGGTCACAGACCGCGGAGTTCTGTCACCAGACCTTTGCCCCATGAAGAAACTCCTCCTCCTCTTCGCACTGCTGATCAGTAGCGTGGCGTTCGCCCAACAGACCGAGCGCCAGCATCGCATCGTCATGCAGCTTACCAGTGGCGATACGCTGGTACACAAGAACCTGATGAAGCAGTTCAAGAATATGAAGGAGGCCGCTCCCACCATGCAGCTGGAAGTGGTGTGCCATGGTCCGGGCATGGACCTGCTGATGAGCGACCGCAGCATCGTGCAAGGCAAGCTCAAGGAATTCGCAGCGCAGGGCATCGTGTTCCTCGCCTGCGAGAACACGATCAAAGAGCGCAACCTCGACCGGTCGAAGGTAATCCCAGCAGCGGGATACGTTCAGGCTGGGATCATCCACATCGTGGAGCGGCAGGAGGACGGCTGGAGCTACATCAAGGCGGGTTTCTGAGGCATGCCGGTCCTGTTGAAGAACCGATCGCTGAACGGTCGGAGGGGCTTGGCCCTTGTCCTATTGATCATCCTCGCATTCCCGATCAGCGCGCAACAGAGCGAGCACGACATTCCCTCGAACGACAGTCTGCGTGGCGAAAGCACGCTCTATGACATCATGAAGCACGGCGAAGTGGAAGGCCGCTTCCGCCTATACAACATGATGACGATCAACGACGGGGCACCGACCGATCATCACGCCGTGGCCTTCGGAGGCGCCCTGGGCTTCACTTCGCAGCGTTGGAAAGGGCTCCGCTTCAAAGTGAGCGGTGGGTACACCTTCGATCTGGCCTCCAGCGTGCTTACACTCCCGGATCCAGTGACCGGTCAGCCGAGCCGCTACGAGATCGGGCTCTTCGACATAGCGGATCCGCGGAAAACGAACGACGTCGCCTACCTGCAGGAATTCCAGCTCGACTGGCTATCACCCGGCGAACGCAGCAACCTGGTGTTCGGTAAGCAGTCGCTGAATACGCCCTTCCTCAATGCACAGGACGGCAGGATGCACCCCAGCCTTTTCGAGGGTCTGTGGGCGAAACATCGCACGAAGAAAGGAACCGCGTTCGAAGGGGGCTGGATCTACCGGATCTCACCGCGAAGCACCAGCACGTGGTATGCGGTATCCGAAAGCATGGACATCAATCCGGTCGGGCGCGACATACACGGCAAGTCCTCTGCTTACGGCGACCACATCCAGAGCGCCGGCATATTCGCCGTCTCGATGAAACAGGCGTTGTGGCGCAAGGTGAGCGCCAGGGTTTGGGACGTGTTCAC
>JANNYL010000137.1:0-16935 GCA_031410075.1 Flavobacteriales bacterium | reverse complement strand
TATGATGCGGTTCGACGAGAAGGACCCGGAAGAAGTGCAACGACGCGAGGCGCTGATGAGGACGCTTCGGGAATAGCCGCTCACGCGAATTTCGGATCAGCAAGGTGAATAGCATGGGCATCGATGCGGCGGGCGGGCGTGCCTAAGCAAGGGTAGCTCTGCGGAGAATAACACTCTTATTCTCCGCAACATCTGCGGAGTATATATGTACCTTTCTCCGCATTCCGGAACGCCCATGCCGCTCTACATCCACCAACGCAAAGCCTGGCCCAGGTTCACTTGGGATGCGGACGCATTGGCACCGGTGCTCATGCAGGTGCGCCATGCCCAGGCACATCTGCTGGGCAGCATGTCCGCCGTGGGATTCGAACTGCGCAGCGACGCCAACTTGGAAACGATGACCCTGGACGTGGTGCGCACCAGCGCCATCGAGGGTGAGGTACTGGACCCGGAGCAGGTACGATCATCGCTGGCGCGGCGCCTCGGATTGGACGTTTCCGGTACGGCTACCGTCGACCGCCACGTGGAAGGCATCGTGGAGATGATGCTGGATGCCACGCAACGCTGCCAGGAGAAGCTCACCGCCGAGCGCCTCTTCGATTGGCATGCGGCCCTCTTCCCGACCGGTCGCAGCGGTATGCTGAAGATCCTCGTGGGCGAATGGCGCGACGACTCCACCGGTCCGATGCAGGTGGTGAGCGGTGCGATGGGGCGCGAGCGGGTCCACTACCAAGCGCCACCCGCTTCAACCTTGAAGAAGGAAATGGCGGCCTTCCTGAAATGGGTCAACGCCAAGGACACGCTCGATCCACTGCTGAAAGCCGGGCTCGCGCACTTCTGGTTCGTAACGCTGCACCCCTTCGAGGATGGCAACGGCCGCATCGCGCGCGCCATCGCCGATCTGTTGCTCGCACGGTCCGACGGTTCGCCGCAGCGCTTTTACAGCATGAGCGCGCAGATCCGAACGGAACGCAAGAAGTATTACGCGATCCTGGAAAGTTCGCAGCGCGGCTCGCTGGATGTGACCGAATGGCTCGCTTGGTTCCTGGCCTGCTTGCAGCGCGCCATCACCGCTTCGGAAGGGACGCTGTCCACCGTATTGAACAAGCATCGCTTCTGGCAGACGCACGCGAAGACCGTGTTGAACCCGCGACAGGTGAAGGTGCTGAACAAGCTGTTGGATGGGTTCGAGGGCAACCTGACGTCGAGCAAATGTGCCAAGCTGGCCAAGACCTCGCAGGACACCGCCTCACGTGACCTGACGGACCTGGTGGCCAAGAAGGTGCTGAAGAAAGGCAAGGCAGGTGGGCGCAGCACGCACTATGTGCTCGTGTTGGCGAAGTGAACGTGCGCCTTCATCGCGGATCAATACCTTGTCCGCATGTCCCTCTCCGACATCGACATCCGTCCGGCCTTCGCCAAGCTCTTCACCGAGCAGATCGGCCTTACCACAGCGGAGTTCGATCAGGTACTGGCGAAGTTCCACGTGCGCCAAATACCCCGACGCAGTTTCTACTTGCACGCCGGTGATGTATGCACGCACACAGCCTATTTGAACAAAGGCTGCTCGCGCAGTTACACCCTCGATGCCAAGGGCAAAGAGCACGTGCTCTTCTTCGGCTTCGAGAATTGGTGGCTCGGCGATTATGAGAGCTACGTAACCCAACGGCCGGGCAAGCTCTACGTGGAGGCCGTGGAAGACCTGGAACTCCTGTGCATCGCGCACGCCGACTTCGAAGCGTTCAGCGTTCGCTTCCCGGCCCTAGGCCTCTGGCACCAAGGGTTGCAGACGAAAATGACCTTCGCCATGATCAACCGCCTGATCGAGGTGAAGTCATGCACGCCGGAGGAACGCTTGCTGGCTTTGGTGAAACAACGGCCTGACATTTTCCAACGTGTGGCGCTGCGGGACATCGCCAGCTACCTGGATATCGAGCCGCCCTCGCTTAGTCGCATGCGCAGGCGAGTTCTGAACACCGGGCGGACTTCTTAACCATGGTTAAGGCGAAGGTTGTTGCGGGGATCTTGCTTTGATCACACAACTCAACGACCCATGGAAACCGCCACCGCCCCCTCCCCCGCAAAGACCGGCAACGGTCACGCCGCACATCCTTCGCCCGAAATGATCATGAAGATCGGCATGGGCTTCTGGGCCTCGAAGGTCCTTCTCACCGCCGTGCGCTTCGAACTCTTCACGCACCTGGCCGCACAGGGCGGCATGAGCGCCGTACAGATCAAGCAGGCCTTGGGCCTGAAGTGCACCGACCGCAACGCGTTGGATTTCCTCGACACGCTCACGCACTTCGGCTTCCTGGAGCGCAAGGGTGTGCTTGACGAAGCGATCTATAGCAATGGCGCGGACACCGCCTTCTTCCTGGACAAGAAGAAGCCGAGCTACCTCGGTGGCATCCTGGAGATGGCCGACGACCGTCTATATGATTTCTGGGGCGACCTCAACACGGCGTTGACCACCGGGCAGCAGCAGAACGAAGCGAAGACCGGCGATGACTTCTTCGGCAAGCTTTACAGCGACCCGGAAAAACTGAAAGGCTTCGTGAACGCCATGGCAGGTGTGCAGATGGGCGCCTTCATGTCCTTCGCGCAGCAGTTCGATTTCTCCACGAGCAAGACCTTGGTGGACATCGGCGGTTCCGGCGGCCACCTCTCGCTGATGGTGGCGAAGCACCAGCCGCACATGCATTGCACCAGCTTCGACCTGCCGCCGGTGCTGCCGATCACGCAGGGCAACATCGCCCAGTTCCAGCTCACCGACCGTGTGAAGGCCGCCGCTGGTGACTTCTTCGCCGATGCCTTCCCGAAGGCGGACGTGATCACCATGGGCAACATCCTGCACGACTGGAACGAGGAGAAGAAGATCACCTTGATGCGCAAAGCCTTCGATGCACTGCCCAACGGTGGTGCCTTCGTGGCCGTCGAGAACGTGATCGACAACGACCGCCGCCAGAACGTCTTCGGCCTGATGATGAGTTTGAACATGCTGATCGAGACCAGCGATGGCTTCGACTACACCTTCGCGGACTTCGAGCGTTGGGCCAAGGCAGCGGGCTTCAGCCGCACGGCGCTGATCCCGCTTGCCGGGCCGACGAGCGCTGCGGTGGCGTACAAGTAGCCGCGCCTTTCCTGAATTGTACAACCCCTGGCCGGTGGCCGGGGGTTGTTGCGTTCCACCGATCGCCGAACGGATCGCCAGGGCCAACAGGGGTATGTCCCCGCTCCGCGCTTCTGCGGTTGACGGAATTCGAAGACAAGGACCCGGTGGAAGTGCAACGACGCGAGGCGCTGCTGAGGACGCTTCGGGAATAACCAAGCACGCATGTTGGATACGCGCGGAGCCTGTCCCGGGCATGACCCGGGATGGATCTCGTTGGGCATGGAAGCGGCTGGCCAGGCATGCGACGCGGGAGTTCAATATCGGGGTACTTTAGACCTAATGATGAAGCGGATCTGGAGTTGGTTGCTCGGGATCTTGATTGCGGCACCGATCATTTTCCTGGTGGTACTTTTCGCGCTGGTCATGTTCGGCGGCATCTACTTCATCTGGATGTTTGACTGAATGCGGTCAGACAGGCTCCGGCGATGCGGGAGTTGTACATGGGAAAACCACAAGCATGAACAGAGCACACTACCTATTTGTCCTTTGCTTTCTTCACTTTGCTGGACTCCTCTCGGCTCAAGATAAAAGTACACCTTGCAGCTGCAAGGTTTCAGTTGAGAGCACCGGCTTGGACACTAGCATGTCCTATCAGCTTGCCGGGTTTGGCTTCGCAGGAACCGTTCCCCGAAGACGGGCGGATCGGATCAGGGCCCATTGGACCATAGCATCCGGAGATAAAATAACACCAACAAAAACTTGGGTGGAGCAGCTCGGCTACTGTGGCGATAAACGATACTGCCTAAAAAAAGTGGAATTCACCGAGTACATCCCCGGTAGCCCTATACAACTGTTAGTCAAATTCAGAATGGCTAAGCGAAAGAAACCTTAACCCCAAAAAAGTATTTTCACTCGCGTGATAGCCCATGGACCGACGACGCGGGAGTTTAATATAGGGGTGTTGCAGACCTGAATCAGCTGAATCTTCAATGGCACTGCTCTTGCACGGTCATATTGCTCACCAACATGGCTCAACGGCAATCTTCCCTTTGGCTCCTAGCTGTTTGTGCATCCTTGGGCGCCTCAGCACAGGAATTGGTAACCGATCCAGGTTTTGAGCGCACTCGAGGTTGCCCGTCGAGCTATACGCATCCTGATCAGAAAGTAGCGTTTGAGCGATGGATCTCACCGACCCAGGCCACGCCTGACTGTTTCAATCGTTGTTCGCCTGTGTTTTCAGGACGAACAGATGACTGCGTGGCGGTCCCAAAGAACCTCGCGGGATATCAGGAGCCATACAGCGGCGATGGCTATGCGGGTATCATTTTCGAGCCACCTGGCTATTCCGAATACCTGCAGACCCAACTCAACTCGCGCTTGCTAAAGGATTCTGTCTATCACGTCGCGTTTCGCGTGAGCCTCGCTGACAACAACCCCGCTGCAAGTCCCGGGTTAGGTGCCTACTTTAGCAAGCGCAGCCTGAGCACGACCGGGTCCCTCTATGGTCCCTTGGAGATAGTACCTCAATTCCGCATCGATACAGCCGTGACGGATACAACAGGTTGGGTGCTTCTCGCCGGTGACTTCACTGCTCAAGGCGATGAGCGTTATCTCACCATCGGATGCTTCCCCATCGGGCTGCGCATTGGCCAACCGGATCCCTCCTCCGGAACTAACAGGACCAAACTCACCTACTACTATGTGGACGACGTACACGTTACGCTTGCCCATCCCGCCAAATCCCCAGCCAACACCAACGTGGGGCCGGAAGCGTCGTTCACATGGACCATGCCGGACATTCTCTTCGACACCGACGCGGCCGAACTGAAACCCGAAGGCCAACGGTTTTTGGATTCATTGCGCACCACAGGCCTCGACCGCACGTCGGGAACGATCCGGATCGACGGATATACGGACAGCACGGGCACCGAGGCGCACAATGTCAGATTGTCGCTGAGGCGTGCGGAGGCCGTGGCCGCCCACCTTACCCTTGGCGGGGTCGAGCGCTCGCGACTCGTCACGCACGGGCTGGGCAGTACAGAAGCGATCGCCGACAATTCGACGGCCGTCGGTAGATCTCGGAACCGAAGGGTGGTGATCACGCTGCTGCGCTAGTGCGTATCGATCAACATGGGCATCTAAGCGGCCAGCCAAGCACCGGCCACTCGGGAGTTCAATATGGGGTCCTTCAAACCTGAATATCGAATATCCAACACCGAACATCGAAGTGAAATGCGGCACTCGCATTCACTTCTACATTCGTCATTCGGTGTTGGATGTTCGATATTCCTCGGAGCACCGGCGACGAGGAGTTCAATAGGAACGTACTAAACACCTTATCTCGAACTCAAGCATGAGAGACATTGCGACCTCTGTTCTAGCGAGTGCCCTATTAGCCGCCTGCGGGAACCAGGAACAAAGACCCACTGTGGAAGTTGATGGCCCGGTCAACCAGGAGCAGATCGATTCGATCGTCTCCACCTTCAACTTCGTGTATGAGGCACCCATTCTGGTGGACAGCGGCTCTCATGCCCTCTTACCCATGGGCATTCAGCAGGATGACCGAAGCAGCAAGTTCAATAGACTCGGGTCCTATGGCTATGAAAAGGAGTACATGCCGCGGATTTGGAACGTGCTCTTCATGGACCTGCGCACGCAGGAGACCCACTTACTCACGGACCGAAGGATGCGCATCGACGAGGTTCATGTGCAGCACCAAAAAGATGGTCCGATGCTCGCGCGCCATATCCTCTACACCGTGGTCGAACAGGATCTCAACGAGGACGGAAGGCTGGACTATGCCGACCCACAGCACCTGAGCATTTCCGATGCGGCCGGGCGCGGTCTTACCAACGTGAGCCCCTTGGAAGAAGACTTACTGGGTTGGGACATATTGGAAGGACTTGACCGCATAATAATCCGCACGCGGATAGATAGCGATGGTGATCATGAATTTGAAGCGCACGAGGACCTGCGCGTGTACATCTACGACCTCCCCACGCGGCAACTGCGCCTGGTGGTCACTGACGAATTGCAACAACAGGTGAACACCCTGTTCTTCGAGCAGTGGTTGAAGAAGCAGAAATGACCGGGACGAGCCAGGCAAACGAGGTGGGAGTTCAATATGGGGGTCCATCAAACCTGAATAACGAACATCGAATGACTAACACCGAACATCGAAGTGAAATGCGGCGCTCGCATTCACTTCATCATTCGTCATTCGGTTTTGGATGTTCGATATTCAGCGGGGCACCGGCGACGCGGGAATTCAATATGGGCTTCCTTCAGACATGAGGGTTTGCGTTACCCCCGTTCGTGTCCTAACAGCAACGGTGATGATGATGCTGAACGGGTTCGTGAGGCCCCAATCGGCTGATACAGCCCCTGCCGATCTTCCGCAGTGGATGCAGTCGGTCATGGCCGGCATGGCGGTCCACGATGTCTACGACACTTCATCCGTTCGCGCGGGCCGCTTCGTGGGTACCGCCACGGTCCACGTGAAGGCCGTTGGCAAGGTGCATTTGCATATTTTTGAGTATTGGACGAACGGGAGGCATGTAATGCTTCGTGAACTGACCCGCAACGGCTTGGTCCGGAATGTTCTCCTGGTCGATCCAGAGGCCCGCTTGATGGTCTTGGAAGTTTTCGGCGGTTCTGCCCGCACGGTGATCATGGACCTTTCCTTTCACGACCCTCCGTTGTATGATGCGCCACCACCATTGCGGCCCAGCGGGCAGCGGCGCATCATTGCAGACTTCAACTGCGCCGAGCACTTCGGCCTCTCCCCTATTAACGATAAAGACACCGTGCGCTACTGGATCAGTGACTCGCGCCTCACGTTGTTCCATGACATGGCCATCTGGTGCGATACGCTGCGAGCATGGCCGATCCGGGCTTTCCGCCTGTTCGCGATGGACGAGGAGCGCACGGCCCTTGCTTTTGCACGTGGTGGTCACACCGCCGATGTCGTTGGCATTATACCCGCCGAAGCTCCAATGCCCCTTCTCTTACCTGCGCCGCAACCGCTAACGGATGAGAGAAGAAGGATCCACATTGGCACGTCAGAGCCAAAGAGCGAGCCGCCCTCTGGGCCGTCCGAGGAGGCTGTACCTCCCCATTGAACCGGTGCCCTTGCCAATTGGCGGGGTTGTCGGCGTTGGGGCCGATCAGGTTGGGCCAGAGAAACATTTACCTTTTCACGATCATGCGCCACACTTTCCGAAGATCAGCAGCATCACGTCTGCAGGTCGCATTGGTCATGATCGCATTGTTGATCGGCGCGGCTCCACACGGTATGGCCCAACCGACACGCGCGTGTGTGTGTTCGGACCCCGGCGCGGAAGTGGTTCTCGAACCGGACACGATCTTCCACATCGTTGACCGTTTCGATGCCGCGTTCTGCGGGCGCATCGATCGCTCGGTGACTCCGTTCGTCTACAGCGAATTCACGCTCCGTTCGTGCATCACGGTTGCAAGTACTCCATTGCGCATACAAAGCCCGGCGCACGATTGCCACATCACCGTTTCCGGCCGCATGCTCGTGGTGGACGAATTGCGTTCCCTACCCACCGGGCCGGACATGTCGCTAGCCACGAAGCCGTGCTGGCGGAGCTACTTCGTGTTGCGCACGCATGAGGACACCGCGCAATACGCCATCAACGAAATGAAGGAGCTGATCGCCGACCTGCCGAAGCCAACACCGGAACAGTGCGCCCGCGCCAAGGCCCGCCTGGATGCCCTTCGGCCTTCCGTCTACTGGACGGATCAGGAGCTGCTGGGGCAGGTGTTCCTGTGCGCCGTTTCCGACGTCGAGTGGTTCCGCCGTTTCAGCGAGCTACGCGAAACGTACCGCTTCGGTGGCGCCGTGGCCGATTACTACGATGAGCTGATGAAGATCCTTCACGCGAAGCGAGCGGGACGTGTTGAATAGGATGATGCGCGGCTCAGTTCTCTTCAGTGATCTTGCACACCGACAAGGAAGCGCACCTTTAGAAGTGCAATGCATCAAGCGCTTCACGCCGTGAGATCCATGTGGGAGCGTACTTTACCAACGCTCAACCATGCATCTCCCCTTCGCGCAAACCGATACTAAGCAGGACATTCCCGCGCTTTTCCAACGCACGGCAGCACTGCATGCCGGTCGTACGGCCCTGTGGACCGAACAGAAGACCTGGACCTACGCGGAGCTGGATGCACGTTCGGGGCTCATCGCCGGAGCCTTGCTGGAACGAATAGTTGGAGGGTCGTTCGGTGCGGGCCTCCTGCTCGATCAAGGAGCCCTGTCCGTAGCCGCCACGCTGGGCGTGTTGAAAGCGGGCGGTTATTACGTGCCGTTGGACACTGGCCATCCGGCCGAGCGCTCGCGCCGTATGCTGATCGCCTCGGAGGCGCGCGTGCTCATCACCACACGTGCGCATGCATCGCTTGCAACGCGGCTGAACGATGGCGACATCCGCATTATATATCTCGATGATCCACAGGGCGAGCAACATGCGCCCGTCCCTGTGCATGTTGGGACGAACGCACTAGCCTACATTTTTTTCACTTCCGGATCCACGGGCAAGCCCAAGGGCGTGGCGGATACACACCGCAACATATTGCACAACGTGATGCGCTACAGCAATGCTCTGCGCGTAACGGCGGATGATCGGCTCACGATGATCCAATCACCCGTTTTCAGCGGAACGGTATCCAGTATGTACACCGCGTTGCTCAACGGTGCCGCACTTATCCCCATCGACATGCGCGGGGAAGGGCTCACACGAACCGCGGACCTGGTGAACCGTTCCCGTGCGACCATCTACCACTCCGTACCGTCGATCTTCAGCGCGCTGGCAGACAGTGTCGAAAGCTTTGAGAACCTGCGCATCGTGCGCCTGGAAGGTGATCGCGCGGGACGCGAGGAGGTGGAACGCTTCCTCACTATGTGCCCGGATGATTGCCTGCTCGCCCATGGCCTGGGCGCCACGGAGACCGGCCTTTCGAGCCAATTGATCGGGAACAAGCACGACCTGCGCGCGGCGGGTGACCTGTCTCTCGGTAGAGCCCTTCCCGACTTCGAGCTGCGTATCGTGGATGAGAGCGGTGTCCCGCTGGCACCCGGCGCTATCGGCGAGTTGGAAGTAGGAAGTGCATACCTGGCACAAGGCTATTGGCGCGACGAAGAACGCACGGCCACACGGTTCGTTCCGGTCGCCGATCGCCCCGGAATTCGGCGCTATCGCACGGGAGATCTCGCGCGCTTCGACGATGCCGGCTTGCTGTACTACATCGGCCGCGCCGATCTGGAACACAAGATCAACGGTCAGCGTGTGGACACCGTGGAGGTGGAAGAAGCACTGATGGCCCTCGGCTTCTTCGAGCGGGCCGTGGTGATCACCCGACAGGACGATGGGAACGATCCGTTACTCGCGGCCTACGTGGTTCCCAAGCCCGGCGCCGGGTTCACCTTGCTCGATCTGCGCGGGGCACTGGGCAGGGAACTTCCGGAATACGCCATACCAACGGCGCTGGTAACGCTCACCACGATACCGCTTACCGAGCATGGCAAGCTGGACCGGAGAGCCCTACCGGCTCCGTCGATCGATGTGGCCACACACCTGCCGGCAACACTGAACGATGAGCAACGCGACATGATCGCGCTATGGGAACGGGTGCTGGGCAAACGGGGCATCGGCCTACAGGACAACTTCTTCGCGATCGGCGGTGATTCGTTGCGCGCCGCGATGCTGACGAGCGCGGCAGAAAAAGCGCTTGGCCGAAGTATTCCTACTACAGCGTTGTTGGAGGCGCCAACGGTGGCGGGGTTTCTGGAGCGACTGCGCATTCCCACCGCAAAGCCGGACGCTTCCTTGATAGTGACCTTGCGTGCGCACGGTGAACGGCCACCGATCTTCCTGGTGGACTGGCCTGATGGAGACGGTTGGTCTTTCGGTTTGTTGGCGCAAGAACTTGGAGAGAACCAACCCTTCCACATTGTGCGATCCAGCGGCCTGCCGGGTCTTTGGCCAGAGGACACCACCATGGCCTATCTCGCACAAGCGGTAGCGGATGCCGTGATCGGTGCGCTTCCCGCCGATGGCGCGCCCTACATTCTCGCAGGCGATTGCTATGGTGGAGCGGTCGCCTTCGAAGCAGCGCATCGCTTGAACGCCGCAGGACGTGCACCGCATTCTGTCGTGTTGCTCACGGTGGGTCCGCTCGATCTGCCCGCCCTCTTCCCACCTGGTGCGATCGAAGCCTATCGAGCGGTATCCCGCGCCGTGCATCGTGAGAATCGCTTGCGTGAAATACGAGAGCTCGGTCCGTTGGGCTTCGCGCGATCCGCTGCGCGTTGGGTCTGGGAAACGGTTTCAACGCGCTGGAACGCCCGTTACGGCACGGTGATCCCCGTGCCTTGGGTGGCAAAACAGAAAGTGCTCGACGCCTACCGACCGACCAAGCTCCATGGCCGCGCGCTCGTGTTGCTTACAGAACGCGAGACCCGCGCCTGCATGCCCAATGCCCAACACATTTGGGCGCCGCTGGCGGATGATGTGGAGATCGCGGTGTTCCCTGGAAGCAAGGAGCGCGCGCTGGAAGCACCGGTGGTGCGCAGTTTCGCAACCCGTTTGCGCGCTGAAGTGGACCGCGCGATGGAAGGGTGATCGTACGCACCTCTTCTTGTGCGATCACGCAGGAATGCGCGATCCATTGCAATTGATGGGAGAACAAGATCCGAATGGTGGTTCCGAAACCGAGCCAAGGAAAGTCTCCTGATCGGAGGCCGACCTGGACTATCCGTTCCGGCTTTCCCTTGCTGTAGCAAACGCAAACAACAGTTCCGATCTTTTTGACCAGTACATTGGCATTGCAACGGAGTAATGAGAATTGCCAGAAGAACACTTCACTTCTTGATCCTGGCTTTCTGCTTTGTCGGAAGCAAGGCGCAGTCGCCAGTGATCCTCGCGCAGGACGTACTTGCATACAAGCAAGCGATCAGTACCGCCAAGCTCGCCCTCGAACGAGCACTGATCGCCAATGACCAGGATTCCATTTTGTATTGGAGATCAACGGTGATCGTGATCACCCGAGGACAGCGTCCTGACACCGTACCCATGCTCGATGATCAAGAACGGACGCTTCTCAACTTTGGGACGTCGGATTTCGCCAACGTATTGAGCGACATCGACCAACGACAGCACTTCTATCGAAGTCGTGATCGAAGACCCTTCTCCAAGTACAAAGGTTCCATCTACGTTCTTCCTGATTGGTACACAAGCCCATCGCTCACCTATGGCCTGCGGGACTTCTGGCTGGTTCGCTCAAATGCGGTGCTGGATTCTCTCCAAGGCAGCGCGCTCGATCCCCGGGATCGCGAGTTCCTTTCCTTGTATTGGATGGCAACGATCAACTCGCTTTACAACTTCCCTATCGACACCATCTTCGATCAAGAGGACATCGATCGCCGGTCCAACGTCCTCCTTGCTGCTGATCCCAATTACCGCTATGCCCTTATTGTCAAAGAGAATATGCGGCGTCAATTCAAACTGGCCGGAACCGGGTTCGGATTCGCATTCCTTGGTGGCACCAACTTCTTGTTGGGTGACTTGAACAAGCAGTTCACGAACTCGCGCAACTTTGGTATCAACATCGACATTACCTATCGACGATGGATGTTCCGCTTCACGGGCATAGGCCTGGATTCGAAATTGAAGACGGAGTTGTTGGTCGACACGGCCCTTTGGCACGGAAGTAAGGATGTGTTCGGTCCGGCATTCGGGGGATCCATTGGCCGGGTCTTGTTCGATGATCGCATTGGTCGTCTTGTTCCTTCCATCGGGCTTTCATCCATGCAACTGGTCTATCAGGAGAACAAAGACGACAAGATCGAAACGGCCTCGTTCATACAGCCCACGATCGAACTCATGTACGACCTTAAACTCGACTTCCTGAAACTAACCAACGACCAAAAGGCGCAACGACCACTTGGCACGAGGAAGGAAGAAGCCTACTGGTTGCTACGCTTCAGGGCAGGTTTCGCGCCTGTGGGCTACGGCCCCAATATCGATCCATCAGGATCGATCATATTCCTCTCCGTAGGGATCGGCGGATACGCACGAACATTGCGTTTGGACAAGGATTGATCAGATAGCTCGCAAATCATCACCGCTTGAACGCGAAACATAACCGCGTGTACCGCATGGCAGATGCGCACCTTCACCTCCTTGCTCGTTCTGCTACCCGCCGCCTTGTTGGCCCAGCCCGGAACGCCCGATAGTCTGCAGCAGATCACCCTCACCCGACTGTGGTCCCGGCCTGGCACCCATTACTTCTCCACCACCGACAGCCTCGAATTCACCGCGTTCATGTCAGCTTATATGGCGGCCTCGTCGCAGCCCACAACATCGCATCCGGACGAGGAGTACCATTTGGTCTGGCACGAGAAGCGCGAGGGCTTCGGTGGAATAGTGACGCGCGGTGATGGCCGTCCGCTGAGTTCCTTCCTTGGCGTGATCCCACAGCCGACCTTGTTCCATTCAGGCGGTGCCAGCTATCGCGGCGATCGCTATGCGGTGATAAGTGATGATCGGCCGATGGGTACGGTCAGTTACGATCACTGGTACTTCGAGCGGGTTGAACCCTGATCGGCATTCGACTACACCCCCTTCCTCCCATGCGCCTCCGACCGATCGTCGCCATTGACGCATACCTGAAAGACCTTCAGCGCTATTCCGGTCCGCTCTAGATCGAGAACATGCGGACACCGAGGATCCCGCGTGGGCGCGGGGTGATGCCGATGGCCTATGCATGATGAATGTCATCGGTTTATCAGGTATGGTGAAGCACCTTTGAAAACAACGATCTGTTCAACACTATGATCAAGCGTATCCTACTCATCGGACTCGGCATCTTCCTATTGGCTCAATTCGCACAACCGGATCGGAGCGCACCTGCGGTGGATCCGGCGAAGGACATGTTGCAAGTGACCGGCGCTCCGGCCGACATCCAGCAACTGGTGATCGGCGCATGCTACGATTGCCACAGCAACAAGACCGAGTACCCGGTTTGGGCCTACATCACGCCCGTGAACTTCTGGATCCAACGCCACATCAACGAGGGGCGAGAAGTAGTGAACTACTCCCGCTGGGACGTCTACGCGGGCAATGAGGAGGCCGCTGAAAGCGGCAAGTCCATTGCCGAAGGCGAGATGCCACCATCGAACTACTCAGGCATGCATGGGCATGGTAAGTTGACCGCTGCGCAGAAGCAGCAACTGATCGACTGGTTCAACGCGAACATCGCTGGTGCGTACAACGAGGGCGGCAAGGATGGTGCAACGAAAGAGAGCGAACAGGAGGAAGATTGAACCTGTTCGTTCCACACCTCGTGTCCACGGCCGATCAATGACGAGGTTTGCTACCCATGCTGAGAGCGCCTGCGGATGACCCAAGGACCTGAACCGATCGGCCTGACCTCCGAGGAGGCCCGGAAGAGACTGGTGCTGCATGGCGCCAATGAAATGCCTGCGTCCCAGCGGAAGTCGGCGATTCGGATCGCGCTGGAAGTGATGCGCGAACCCATGTTCATGCTGTTGCTGGCCTGCGGCATTATCTACGCGCTTCTGGGCGACTACCGCGAAGGGATGTCCCTGCTGGTGGCGATCTTCCTCATCATCGGCATTACGTACTACCAGCACAAGCGAAGCGAGCGTGCGTTGGAGGCCCTACGCGACCTGAGCAGTCCACGCGCGCTGGTGGTTCGCGATGGCGTGCGCGTTCGCATTGCGGGGCGCGATGTGGTGCCCGGCGATCTGGTGGTCCTCGCAGAAGGGGATCGTGTCCCGGCGGACGGCGTGCTCCTTTCCACCGAAGGCATGTTGGTGGATGTCTCCATGCTCACGGGCGAATCGGTGCCCGTCCACAAGACCGCTGCTCCTGTCAACCACGACGACGCCGAGGAAGGCCACCTGGTGCATAGCAGCACACTGGTGACACAAGGACAGGGTCTCGCACGCATCACGACCACCGGTGGCGGCACACGGATCGGTTCCATCGGTAAGGCCATTGCGTCCATTCAGGACAAGGACACGCGCCTGCAACTCGAGATGAAGCGCTTGATCCGCACGCTTGGTTTCATCGGCGGCGGCATCTGTGTGTTGGTTGTGGTGGTCTTTTACATCACGCGTGGCGTGTTCCTAAATGCTTTGTTGGCGGGCCTATCCAGCGCCATCGCCATCCTGCCGGAAGAATTCCCAATGGTGCTCACGGTCTTTCTCGCCTTGGGCGCATGGCGGCTTTCGCGCGGCCATGTGCTTACGCGACGTCCATCCGCCATCGAAACACTGGGCTCCGCAACGGTGCTCTGCGCGGACAAGACCGGCACGATCACCCAGAATCGCATGCATCTGGTGGTGGCCATGGACAAGAACGGCCACGAAGTGCCGCTGACCGACCTCACCGCGCGCACCATTATCGATGAGGCGTTGGGGCATGCCTACCTCGCCAGCCCGGAATCCCCTTTCGATCCCATGGAGATCGCCATCCGGGAGGCGCACGCTCCGGTGGCAGAGGTCGGTGGTTGGACGGGCTTGAAACCCATGCGCGACTATCCGTTCAGTCGCGGCGCCATGATGACCACGCGAGTGCATCAGCGAGCCGATGGGACGACGATGCTGGCCTCGGCCAAGGGAGCACCTGAAGCCATCATCCGTGCCTGCGCCTTGTCGGGAGCGGAAGAGGAGCGCGTGCGGGGCATGGTGAGTTCATTGGCTGATCGCGGCTTACGCGTGCTCGCCGTGGCCAGCGCGGAGATCAAGGATCCCACGCTGCCCGAGCTCCAGACAGGCTTTCGGTTCACGTTCCAAGGGATGCTGGGCTTGGAAGACCCCATACGACCCGAGGTGCCCGAGGCCATGCGCGATTGTCGCAGTGCCGGCGTACGCGTGATCATGATGACCGGAGATCATCCCTCGACGGCCGCGGCCATCGGCCTGCGGATCGGTCTGGGCAACGACCCGCAGGTGATCGAAGGACCAGCGTTGGAGCGCATGGACGATGCCGCGTTGCGCAAGGCGATCATGGGGACCAGCATCTTCGCGCGCATGGTGCCCGAGCAGAAGCTGCGCATCGTGAACGCGCTGCGCGCGAACAACGAAGTGGTGGCCATGACCGGCGATGGTGTGAACGACGCGCCCGCCCTGCGTGCAGCCGATATTGGTGTGGCCATGGGACAGAAGGGCACTGACGTGGCGCGTGAAGCGGCCTCGCTCGTATTGCTCGATGACAATTTCTCCTCCATCGTTTCTGCCATCCGCCTTGGACGGCGGGTGTACGACAACCTGCAGAAGTCGATGGACTTCGTCCTGGCCGTGCACGTACCCATCGTGGGGCTCACGTTGCTGCCCGCCTTCATGCCCACCCTGCCGCTCTTGTTGCTACCCATGCACATCGTGTTCTTGGAGTTGATCATCGACCCGGTTTGCTCGCTCGTGTTCGAATCACAGCCGGACGAACGCGGCCTGATGCAGCGGCCTCCGCGCCCGGTGAACGCCACCTTTTTCGGTCGGCGCGCCATCCTGGCAAGTCTGGCGAAAGGCCTGCTCGCGTTCCTTACCGTGGTGGTCGTCTACTTCCTCTCGATCCGCGAAGGGCACACCACGGAAGAAGTGCGCTCGATCGCCTTCGCTGCGCTGCTGCTGGTGAACTTCGGCCTCATCATCACCGACTTGTCACGCACACGGAACCTTGGTCAGGTGCTTTGGCACATGAGATGGGGCACACGCGCGATCCTGGGCTCGGCACTGCTTGTGTTCATCGCCACGCTCGGGGTGCCTTGGTTGCAACAGGCCTTCGATTTCCACTTCGCCGGCTGGCACCATTACCTGCCATCAGTGATCGGTGCGGGGTGCTTTGTATTGCTATTCGAGGCAATACGCTGGGGAAGAGCAGCTGCAAGGCCGCGGTAAGGTGTTCAGCGATGACCGGCCGATGGGATCCCCGGTGATGATCACGGTTTTTTCGAGTGGCGCTGATCGACAACAGACCAAACGCTCGGAACTCGGCTGGCCTACTTGATCCGCGTCTTCGCCATCGCCTTCACGCCCTTCACGATCAACTCTTCCAAGACCTTAAGATCCACATCGCTGAGTTGCTTGATGTAGACGCAGCCCTTGCCGGTGCTGTGCTTGCCCAGCTTCTTCATCAGGGCGGCCTCCTTCTCAAAGCCCATGATGATGTAGATCGACAGATTCGTTTTGCGCGGGCTGAAACCGGTGACCATCCATTCGCCCGAACGTCCGCTTGCACCCTTGTACACGTAGCGGCCGAAGCCCACGATGGCGGCGCCCCACATCTCGGGCTCCTCGCCTGTGGCCTTCTTCATCAACTTGATGATCGTGCGACAATCCGCCGCCACGGGTTCAGGTTGCTTGTCGATGAAGGCGTCCACGCTAGCGGTATTCACCTTGGTCTTGAGTTCTGCTTTGGCCATGGCTGTTGGTTCTCATACAAAGATGATCGACGCGTTGATCTTGCGCCAGGCTCTTAGGGCAAGGTCATCGATCGAACTGCTGCCAGCGTGGTTAGGCTGTTGGTCCACCGTGAATGAGAGGGAACGAAAATTCCCGCCCCGCATGATCCGCTACGGGATCATGGTTGCCGCCCTTCTGCAGGCTCTTGTGACCGCTCGTTAATTCCCGCGCTTGACTAACCCTCCTTCACGCTATCCGCGTGGTGCACCACTTGATCGGCCCGCAGACGTTGGTATGGCAGCGGGATGTTCGCCGGGCCGTTCAACACATCGCCTTTGTAGGTGAACCGGCTACCGTGGCAGGGACAATCCCA
>JANNYL010000136.1:0-3488 GCA_031410075.1 Flavobacteriales bacterium | reverse complement strand
CGGTTGCTTTCACCTGTTCCGATTGGTTCCTGTTGCCTCCTTGCGATCACGCTGATCAAAGGCACCCACCATGCCCCGCCTCATCGTCCACGGTTTCACCATCTCGCTCGCCGTAACCAAGGCGGAGTCATAATGTCCGATCCACAACAGGCCCTTTGCTCGCACTTCGATCGCTACCTGGCCTTGGACGAGGCCGAGCGAACGGCGTTGAAAGAGCGCAGCCGCGTGCGACGGCTGAAACGGCGCGGCTTCCTGTTGCAGGAGGGCGAGGTATGCAGGTCCTACACCTATGTGGTGGAAGGGTGCATGCGCATGTACGAGGTGGACGAGAAAGGGGTGGAGCACAACCTGCAGTTCGCCCAAGAGAACGAGTGGATCGTGGACATCGGCAGCTTCCATACGGAGAAGCCGAGCAGCCTCTTCATCGAGGCACTGGAGGCCTGCGTGGTCGTGTGCATCGAACACGCCGACCTGCTCCACCTCTATACCCAGCACCCCAAGTTCGACCGCAACTTCCGAGTGATCATCGAGGACCAGTTCGTGGAACTGCAACAGCGGCTGCTTCGCCGCAATGCCTCCAGCGCGGAACAGCGATACGCGCATTTCGTTCAGCACCATCCGGGCTTGGCGGCTCGCGTACCCAACGTGCATGTGGCATCCTATCTCGGCATAACGCCGGAGTTCCTCAGCCGCCTCCGGGCGAAGACGAGCAAGCGCAGCTGAAACCTTGATCTGGATCAAGGTCATTTCTTGATCCGCTCCATAGCGGCGCCCCAATGTTCCGGGTCACCTTTGGCCCCACAAGGATCCAAGCGAATGAAACATCAACACATCCTGGCCCTCACCTTCTTGGTGCTCATGGGCTGCCAAGCGCCCAGCGCGGAGACTATTCCGGACCCGAATAACACTGAACAGATGAACACAACGAACGACGAAGCAGCAATCAAGGATCTGCTCTTCAAATACCGCGATGCCCTCAACGCCTCAAGTGTGGATCAATTGATCCCGCTCTACACCACCGATGGCGTATTCATGCCGACCGGCTTCCCTACCGCGGTGGGCACAGAGCAGGTGAAAGGCGCATACACCGGTGTGTTCTCGATGATCAAGTTGAACATCGAGTTCTTCATCGATGAGATCCACGTGGATGGGGATCACGCGTTCGCACGCACGACCTCGCGCGGCACAACGTTGATCCACGCCACGGGAGAGAATGTTCCCGAAGAGAACCGGGAGCTGTTCGTGCTTGAACGCGAGAACGGCGCATGGAAGATCGCGCGGTACATGTTCAACAAGATGAAGTGATCACGGATCCGCTAGATGGACGAGCTGGTGGATGAACTGGCCAAGGGTAAGGCGATGGAGAAGATCCTGCTTGGGTGAGCGGATGGTACAAAGCGCCTACTGCCTCAAGGCTCCCTCACAAAGACGATGTCCTTCACCGTTCCTTCCGAGGAGACCCGAAGGCCATCGACCGCGCCGCGCGCGTTCCGCGTGAAGCGGTAGAGCACGCGGCCGTCATTGCCGAACGCATCGATCTGCCGCGGACTGAGCGCCATCTGCGCGTGATGTGGATAAGAGAGGTACAGTATGTCCGCGTCAGCGCGCAGATCATAGGTCACGTCCAGTTCGTGGGACCGGAACCGGCCCGTGAAGTCCTGCACGTGGATGTGTGCTGGATCAGCGGGGACGGTGCGCGCGAAGTAGAACGGGGTGGCGCCGAAGTAGATGGTCAGGTCGTGTTCTGTGCGCGCGAGCGTATCGAACACGTAACGCACATGCGGGTTGTTCGCTCGGTGGAAGCATCCCCATTCCTGTGCGGTAAGGGCGGTGGGCTTGCGGGCTTGGGCACCCTGGGCCCAAAGCGTGTCGCGCTCCGATCGGATATCCATCACCATGTCACTGTTCAGCTCCTGGAAGTGCCCGGCGAAGGATCGCACTTCGGTGGTATGCACCGGTGCCGAGGTCACGGGCAATGCCGTTTCCGGAGCATCGTCCAGAAAGAGGTCGATGATGCGGTAGGACCATGGCTCGGGGTCGATCGCATCGGTGTTGGTGAGCACGATGATGGAAAGGTCCCGTTCGGGAACGGAGATCATCTGCGAGCGGCCCCCTTGGGCGTATCCGCTGTGGTGTATGGTGCGGACGCCGCGGTGCTCGTTCACCATGATCCCCCGGGAGTAGCTGGCTGGTTCACCCGAAAGCAGGCTGTCCTGCGCCGTGAGGAAGGTGGCCAGGTCGCGGAAGGCGGCGTTGCGGCCGTTGATCACCGCGGCCCATTTCGCCAGGTCACGCACGGACGAGGCCATGCCTCCGGCGCCATAAGTGCATTGGGTGCGGGCCACCTCCGTGCAGCGCCCGTCCGCATCCAGTGTGTAGCCGTGCGCCCGGTTCTGCGCCACCGCGGTCATGTCGATGCGGTAGAAGGTGTCGCTCATCCCCAGTGGCGCGAACAGGTGCTCCTGGGCGTAGGCGTTCAGGTCCTGTCCGCTCGCACGCTCGATGAGGATGGCCAGCAGGGTGTAGGCCGTGTTGCCATAGACCACCTGCTCACCCGGCCGGTTGTTCAGCGCGCGCTGTCGGCAGGCGAGTTCCAAGATCGTGCTGTTGTCGTGGAACGCTGAATCGTAGTTGAACCCGGCGAGGTCCATGAGCGCGTGGTAGTTGCGGATGCCGCTCGTGTGGTTCAGCGCGTGCCGTATGCGGATGGGCTCGCCGAGGTCGGGCAGTTCCGGCAGGTGCGTGCGGAGGTCGTCGTCCAGGGAGAGCTGGCCCTGCCGCACCAGGCTCCAGATGCACGCCGCGGTGAACTGCTTGGTGATGGAGGCGATGCCGAACACGGTGGAATCCGTGAACGCGGTCCGGGCTACGATATCGGACATACCGGCGCTTCTGAAGCAGGTGAGCGCTCCGTTCTGAACGATCCCCACCGCGAAGCCGGGTCCATCGGTGCGAGGTTCCGACGCCAACAACGAGTCCAGCCGATCGGACAGGTGGCGGTCCTGTGCCATCGCCGCGGTGGCGAACAGGAGTAGGGCGGTCGGGAGGAGCTGGCGCAAGGGTGTGGTGATGGAATGCAATGCTACCGAAAGGGTAACGCACCGGATCCCGACACGGGATGGCGTGGGGGGTATCCAAAGGGCGAGCGGCGTCCTACAGCCCAACGAGACCGGTCGCTGGTTTTTCGAGCACCTCGACAAGCTCCACGCCACTGAGGAACTGCGCGTGATCGGCATCGAGATCAAAACGAGCGCTTGAGGAGGTGGTCCTACCTCTTCACCTCATACCGCATCGCCACCGCCCCTGAGCCGAACTCTTCCCGGCCCACGAGACGCAGGTCCACCATCTTCGATAGCCCTGCGAACAAGGTGGGCCCGCGACCGATGATGCGCGGATGCACCACGATCTGGTACTCATCGATCAGCCCCAGTTCCGTCAGGGCCATGGCGAGTTGCACGCCGCCCACACCGATGCCCTTGCCCCGTTGC
>JANNYL010000135.1:0-3335 GCA_031410075.1 Flavobacteriales bacterium | reverse complement strand
GTACACTTTGAATTCTTTTGAGAGTCCCATCTTGAAGGGTTGGTTTGTGTCAACCTATTTCAGGACAAGACACTTCAATGGGCTTGGATCCGCGAGGGGACGGAAAAACTAGTTCGGTTCCCTGCTAATGAGTCAACAGGTACGGACTCAAAATGGCGATTTGCCAGCGGAGGCTAACCGCATTGTGACGGCTGCTCTCGAATGGAGGTGGTTCCAATGCATCTTTGGCAACGATCGATCTACACCATGACCATAGCGCGTTGGCTTCATTTAATAGGACTTTCAACATCATCGTACCTGGCGCTAGGCCAGTGCGACCGATGGCAGCAACGCATCAGCTGCGACCTGGCTGTTGAACTGGATGTAAAGAGTCACCGCTTCACAGGAACGGAAAAACTCGTTTACCAGAACAACAGCCCGGATACATTGAGGCAGTTGTTCTTCCATTTGTACTTCAACGCGTTCAAGCCAGGCAGTGAAATGGATGTCCGGTCTCGTACGATCGTGGATCCGGATAGCCGGGTGGGAGACCGCATCGTAGGGCTGGATGCTAGCGAGGTGGGCGACCTGCATTGTTCGGGTATGATGCAGGATGGGAGACCAATGCTCTCTGAGGAACTTGGGACGATCCTTCGGGTGATATTGGCCAAACCGTTGTTGCCGAAAAAAAGCACGACGATCTCATTTGATCTGAAAGGACAGGTGCCTTTGCAGATCCGTCGTAGCGGACGCGATAGCAAGGAGGGGATCGCCTACAGCATGACCCAGTGGTTCCCGAAAGTTGCTGTGTACGACCATCAAGGTTGGCATGCGGATCCATATGTGGGCCGGGAATTCTACGGAGAGTGGGGCGATTACAACGTGCGCCTCACCTTGGACAGTTCGTTCACCGTTGCCGCCAGTGGGGAATTGATGAACTCAGCGGAGATCGGCCATGGGTATGCCCTGCGTACCAGATCCCAAAAACGCGCCGACGGTAAACTCATGTGGAATTTCAAGGCACTGAACGTACACGATTTCGCATGGGCAGCCGATCCGGATTACAAACACACTTCGGCGCAAGTGCCAGGCGGGCCGCTTCTTCATTTCATCTACCAGGACGATCCGAAGCTTGAGGCTTTATGGAAAGATCTACCGGGATATATGGTGAAGAGTTTCCAGTACATGTCGTCCCACTTTGGTGCGTATCCATATCCTCATTTCACGTTCGCCCAAGGTGGAGATGGCGGAATGGAGTACCCGAATATGACGCTGATCACCGGTGATCGCCAGCTCGTGAGTTTGGTCGGGACCAGTGTTCATGAAAGCATACACAACTGGTATTACGGCATGCTCGCAAGCGATGAAGGCAGTTACCCGTGGATGGATGAAGGGTTCACTGAATATGCGAGTAGTGAAGTGATGGTGCATCTGTTTCCCGGAAGCCAGAAGGAACGGGTACATGCTGATGCCACGTCCGCATACCTGCAATTGGCATCGAGCGATATGCATGAACCCATGAGCACGCACGCGGATCATTTTCGCACCAGCCGTGGATATGGTAGCACAGCCTACAGCAAAGGGGAATTCTTTCTTGATCAACTGGGTTATGTGATCGGCGACAGCCTTTTACATCAAGGACTTTTGCGCTATTACAGTGCTTGTCGTTTCAAACACCCCGAGCCCATTGACGTGCAGCGTGTCATGGAGAAACAGAGCGGGTTGCAGTTGGATTGGTACTTCGATGAATGGATCAATACGACGCGCACGTTGGACTATGCGGTGAGCGGTGTTACAGGTCGCAATGACAGCACGTTCATCACCCTCACCCGGATAGGCGAAATGGTCATGCCCGTGGATGTGGCGCTGCTCGATACCGATGGTGCCACATCCTACTTCCATATACCGCTCTCGTTGATGTTGGGTGCGCGGCCGGGTGTGCCGGCGAAGGGGCCTTATAGCACTATGGCAGCGTGGATCTGGACAGCGCCCACCTACAAGCTGGCAGTGCCGGTCTCGCTTACGCGGCTGCGCGCGGTGGTGTTGGACCCCCAAAGCCGCTTGGCGGATAGCGATCGCAGCAACGATGTGATCGAGCTGGAGCCCGGCACGCAAGGCGTGATCAAACGGTAGGGGTCTCAGCGATTCCTCGGAGATTGGGCCAGTGACGGCCGGTTATGGGGCTGGGGAAGGCTCACGTTCTCAGTGTAACGGAGGGGATGTGCCCAAAGGCGTATACACGTGGACGCTCGACTACTCTTGGTCGGACGGGGATCACCCGAAGCGGTCCACGAAGCGATGCAGAAAGGTGGTGTTACGCTAAGCGAGGAACTTCCCGTACGGGTCGTTACAACAGATCCATCATCTCGTTGTGCAGCGTTCGCGCCGCGCTGCTCCAATTGAGCCGTTCATCGAATTGGGCCCGGCTGCCATGGGCCAGTTGCATGTAGGCCGTTTGATCGTTGAAGATGCGCATGATGTGTGCGGCCCATTCTTCGGCGGGGGCATCCATCGAGAACAAATGACCGTTCACTCCATGGCGCACCACCTCAGGAATTCCGCCCACCTCGTTGGCCAGGCAGGGCACCCCAAAGGCATTCGCCTCGCAGAGCACGATGCCCATGCACTCGGCCATTGAAGGGAGCAGGAGGAAGTGTGCTTTGGCCAACAACGCGGCGAGTTCCTTGCGGCCCTTCGGGCTCTCCTTCGAGATGAACCCGTATTGGACGGCGTAGGGGGGGAGTTCCGCCTTGTCAGGGCCCGAACCAACAATGTGCAACCGCAGCTTCATCCCTTGAGCGTGCAGCAGTCTGGCTGTCTCCAACACTTTAGGGCCACCCTTGCGTTCCCATGCGACACCGATAAAGAGCAGGTCGCAGACTTTCGGATCGCGTGCCGCGATGAACCGGGCCACAGAAGCCGCATCGGGATCTTCGCGCAAGTTGCTGCCGAACGGCACGATCCGGATACGCGCGCGGTCCATGCCGTAGTGCTCCACCGCTGTATCTGCGGCCCATTTGCTGCTGTAAATGGCGAGGTCGCAGTTGTCCAGAGCCTTTTGCTCCAAGTAATGGCCTTCCTTGATGTAACGCTTCGGATAGTCGCTGAACTCCGGGTATTGGGCCAGGATACCGGCGAAGGTGGCGTCGGTATAGAAGACTTTGGGCCGCTTGGTTTTCAGCAAGGCCAGGGGAATGCTACTAGGTGAGAACACGATCTCGCTGCGGCTGGTCATCAAGTGCTCGCGCAACTTGTCCGCGAACAGGTTAGCCATGCGCAGGGTGCGTTCCACTGGGAAGATCTCGCCCAAGGTGGAGAGCTTGCCAATCTTGTTGATCGCCTTGTTCACCAGCACC
>JANNYL010000134.1:0-2027 GCA_031410075.1 Flavobacteriales bacterium | reverse complement strand
AGTACATCTTGGACGGGGATGTCGTCTTCGCATACACGGCACGCAACAGCAGCCGCCTGCCCGCTTACCACCGGTTGGACCTTTCGGTCGTGCTGAAAAAGCGGCCCGAAGCGAAGTTCGCTGGGAGCTGGGCGTTCTCGCTCTACAACGCGTATGGCCGGGAGAATCCCTTCAGCGTGGCGTTCGAGACCGACCCGAACGATCCAAGCCGCACGCGCGCCTTGCAAACGAGCCTCTTCCGCTGGGTACCGTCAGTTTCTTACAACTTCTCCTTCTGATGACCATGCGTAACAACAAAGAAGCTGTCATTCCGGGCTTGACCCGGAATCTCGGCTCGTTCGCGTTCCTGCTCACAATGACACCGCTCCTTCTAAGTGGGTGCGAGAAGGAGATCGTACTGGACTATGATGAAGCCAGCTCGCGCTTGGTGATCGAGGGAGAGGTGACCCCCGGCAATGGCCCGCACGAAGTGCGCATCAGTCGCTCGGTAACGTTCACGGATCCGAACGTGCTCCCGGCGGTGGAGAACGCCACAGTGACCATCACCGACGACCAAGGCGATGATGAGGCCCTTGTGCACCAAGGCGGAGGCGTTTACCGCAGTACCGGGCTCCTGTCCGGTGCGCCCGGTCATACGTATACGCTCACCGTTGCCGTGGACGGGGAAACGACAACAGGTTCCAGCACCATGCCGGTGGAGGTTTCCCTGGACACCTTATCCGTCGACAGCCTCAGTGTATTCGGGAACGTGAACCTGATCGTGGTACCCATCTATACAGACCCCGCGGGCATCGTGAACTTCTACCGCTTACGTGTGCGGGTGAACGGGACCAAATGGCCCTTGGTGTTCGCGCGTGATGACCGCCTATCCGATGGACAGGTCAACGGACAGCCCTTGTTCAACAACGACGAACCCGTGGAACCAGGCGACCTTCTGAGCGTCGATCTGCTCACGATCGACGAAACCGTCTTCAACTACTGGTCCACCTTGGAGAGCTTCACCAGCAGCGGTGGAGTGGCACCTGCCGATCCAACGTCCAATCTGAGCGGGAACGTCTTGGGGTACTTCTCCGCCCATAGCATCTCCACGGTCACGCTGGTGGTGCCATGATCGGGTCATTCGAATAGCGCCGGATCCGAGGGCCATTCAGGGAACGCGGTTCGGAGTCGATCAATGGGTCTATCGCGTATGGCTCGCATCGGGTTCGTTGGGGAGGTTCGTTCGATCCCTCCGCAGCGGTGCTCCGTAAAAACGAACGCCTTCCCGGTCGGAGGGTGGCGTTCGGTTGTCTCAGTTCGCCTGCGATTACATTCGCTGCCCCCAACGTAGAACACACACAACCATGCCAGTCAATCGCAAAGCCACCGCCACTTGGAGCGGCTCCGGTAAAGAAGGATCCGGCCATATCACCACCTTGAGCGGTGTGCTGACCAACACGCCCCACTCCTTCCTCACGCGTTTCGTGAGCGAGGACGGCAAGGCCGGTACGAACCCGGAAGAGCTTGTCGCAGCTGCACATGCCAGCTGCTTCACCATGAAGCTGAGCTTTGTGCTCGGCAACCACGGCTTCACGCCGACTGAGCTGCGCTGCACCTCCGAGATCCACATGGGGCCTGTGCCCGATGGCAACGGCATCGTGGGCATTCACCTCGACCTGCAGGCGACGGTCCCTGGCATCGATCAAGCCACGTTCGACATCTGCACAGAGGATGCGAAGGTGAACTGCCCCATCAGCCAGGTGCTGAAGAGCGTGCCCATTACGCTGAGCGCCCAGCTGAGCTGAAAGCCTGCAGGCTGTCTCTCCACGTATTCCATGATCACCCGCCTATACCCTTTCGCATCTTCAGGGCAGAGATTTTCGGCAGTCGATCGTTTGCCTCGCTATTCCGAGCAATTGATGGACGCGTCTCCGCCACTCCCATTCTGAATGTTCAACATTAGACCTCTTTACTAATTCGATCCGCCTATGGTGGATCCACACGGATGGCGCGGATCATATCCGTGTTGATCCGTGTCCATCTGTGGT
>JANNYL010000133.1:0-5598 GCA_031410075.1 Flavobacteriales bacterium | reverse complement strand
GCGCACGTCGAGGAAGCCATTCGTGCAATTCTTCGCGCAGTGGTTCACTGAACGCCCTGAGGGTACCGGCTATGTGAACCTGGTCGGGCACCACGTTGGTCGCACCTAGGGCTTCCACTCTGCCGAAGGCCAATATTGTCTTCTCTGAAGGTCGATAAGCTGCGAACTCTTCCTTTAGTGCCAAGAGAAAGTGGGCGCTGATGGTTATGGGATCGATAAGCCTTTCGGGTTGGGCAGCATGGCCTCCTTTACCTTTCACTGTTACGTACAGCTCATCGCTGCTGGCCATAAAGGGACCTTCGCGGTAGCCGATCTTGCCAAGAGGAAGTTCTGGTGTACAATGCTGGCCGAGTATCGAGGACGGTGCGGGATCGCTGAGCGCGTTCTCCTTCAACACCAGTGTCGCACCTCCCGGGATCTTTTCTTCACCGGGCTGAAAAAGCAGCATCACAGTACCCCCCCACTCTTTGCGAAGCGCGCGCAGGATAGCCCCTGCGCCGAGCACCATGGCCGCGTGCGCATCATGTCCGCAAGCATGCATAACACCATCGTTCACGCTGCGATAGTCGCAGGTGTTCTGCTCCTGGATCGGCAACGCATCGATATCCCCACGTAAACAAATGCACCCATCACCAGGTCCTTCACCGCGCACCAGCCCGATCACTCCAGTGCCGGCAACAGGCTCACGCACCTCGATACCGAGCAAGCGTAATTGCGAAGAGATGTAATTGCCGGTTTCGGTTTCCTGGTAACTGAGTTCCGGGTGAGCGTGCAGATGTCTCCGCCACCCGACAATGGCTGCATGCTGCCGCTGCGCTTCCTGCTTGATCAGTTCGATCACTTGCCAAAGATGAGCTTGATCGCGGCAATGATCATCACCCCGCCGAAGATGCGCTTCACGGTGGTTGGCGGCAGGGTGAGTGAGAGCTTACTGCCGAAGTAGGCACCGATGACGAACGTCCCACCGATGATCAAAGCCGCACGCCAATCGAGGTTGCCACTGCGGTGATAGTTCATTACCGCCAGGATGCCAACCGGAAGAAGCAACACACCGAGACTTGTTCCGATGGCTTGGTGCTGGGTAAAGCCGAGGCCCCACATCAAAGCCGGTACGATAAGGATCCCGCCGCCAACACCCACGAACCCACTGAGCACGCCAGCCAAAACACCGATGAGCACCAGCACGAGCAGCGTGTTCACATCCATCGGTCGTTGATCAGATATCAAGAGCGAGGGAGAAGTGGAACACGTTAGGCAAAACACGACCATCATCCACGCCCCAAGCCCAATCAGCCCGAACGAAATAACCCAACAATCGCGTACGCAAGCCGAAGCCATAACCACCTACGATAGGTTCGCGCTGGTTCTTGATGGATATCGTGAGCGGCCCTTGCTGAACCACCTGCGTGTTGAACGAATTGCTCTCTGCATATGGATCCGAACCTGTCCATGCAGTGCCGAGATCCCCGAACCCGATGATCTGGAAATTCTGGACAAAATCACTGCGGATCGGCTTGTTGAGGAGATACTTGAAGATCGGTACGCGGAGCTCCGTATTCATCACAGCGAAACTGTTGCCGTTACGTGTGTTGTAGAAAAAGCCTCGAACCGGCAAGACCAAAGACTGATAGAAGTAGTTCTGCGTGGCGTCGATCGGATTGTCAGCATTCACTTTCGGGAAGAGCCAATTGTCGACCCCTCCCATGAGGAACAGAACCTTTCTACTGCCGAGGGAGGTACTGCTTGCCAGCCGTGTGACCCAAATGATATCGCGGTGAACGCGGAGCGAATGGCGAAGATCAACACCAAGAACCTGCATATCGGTCCGCAAACCATCCGGCTGTTTGTAGTATTCGGCGAACGCCTTCAGTTTCCAGCCAGTCCATAGGTTGAGCCCGCGCGGCCTGCTACTGTCGTAGATGTATTCCAGTTTGGCACCAACGGTCTGGTCACTTGCATTGGGAAGTCCTAGGGTGAAGTTGTCGGTACTCTTGACAACCAGCCGATCATGACGGTACATGAAGGTGGCGCGCAGCGACGCCAGTTCGGAGAAGGGATATGATAGCCTGTACTGCGCTTGGTGGGTATGGACCTTCACCACCGCTTGATCGAAAAAGAGCAGGTTGGCTTGGCGTTGAAGGGTCAGTTCTTTGTCCACCCGCCGGCGCAGGTTCTGGAACCTCAACATGTAATGATTGTTGTTCAGGTCCAGCGCAAGGCGGAAACCACCAACGATCTTGTAGTCGTCGAAGAGGTCGCTCATCGCCATGCGCGTTAAGCCGCTCAAACCAGGGGCGAGCGCGTCGGAGTTTGTAAGCGGCTGATAGAAGCGCCCCGTGTACTCGTTGCTCAACTGCGTGAGTACTTCGTCGGTGGCGAAATTCACATTGTAGTTGCGCTGCTCAGGGAAATTGAGCCGCCTGATAAGAAGTGTATCGACGCTCGGCTGTCCGCGGCCATCCGTCATAGCACCCGATACTCCAGAATTGCCCGGATCGTTCGCTGAAGTGGATCCCTTCTCCAATGGCCCTTCTCCAATGAACCGGTAGTTGTGAATGTCAATAGCGTCAACGGTAGTATCCGCTACTGAAGGCCTGTCCAATTTCACGACCCGGCTCATATCATCGGTAATAGCACTTCCGACGGCGGTTTCCTTCCTTGGTGGAGCGAGCGGATCGAACCCATCTCCTGTGATCGCCGGGCCATCCGATGTACGGCCTGTGAAGAAGCGGTACTTGCCATTCACATAGATCAGCTGTGATAACCAACCGCGCTTGGCCACCACATCGTGCTCCTCAATGCCTCGCTTGCCATTGGTTGCCCTGGCTTCGGTGGTGAAATAGCGGTAGTGCACCGTTGTATCGATCGCTGTGATCGTACTGTCGAAGTGCAACAACCATCGGTCTGAAACACGACCCGCCGTGCTCAAAAACGAATAGTTGGCACTGTCCCACGCCATGGGTTCGGTCTCATCATCGTTCGGCGAGTTGGTCATTCGCGCCAGTATGTTGGAGCGCGTGGCCAGGTCGTACCGGAAAATATCCCTTCGCTGATCGGTCCATACCACTTCCGCATTGGCCCGAAGTGTATCATCTGTTCGGTCACTGCTGAACAGGATCGCACGACCACCATCCACAAAGGCGGGATCCATATCATCGTATTGATCATCGGTAAGCTGCTCCTGCCGGTTACCGATGGTGTAGTAGAGATATAGGTCCGTACGCCCTTCGCGCACGCCACTGAAGATCATGTTCTGTCCATCTTCGCTGTAGGCCATGCTCAGGATCTTCTCCAGCATGAATACAGGTTTACGCGTGAAGACCTTGTCATCCAGCGTATAGGTGGTCAGAAACAACTCGCCCTTGCGCTCGCTCGTCCATGTAAGGGCCTTCCCACTGGGGTGCCAGGCGAGGATCGGGAAGCTCTTGTCGATGATACGGTTCAAGCGCTTCTCCCCTTTCAGTAAGCGTTTTGCCTTCTTCTCAGCACGATCGTAAAGCCAAACCTTGTACTGTCCCAATTCGTTGCTCACCCAAGCTGCATACCGCCCATCAGGACTCAACTTGAATTCGCTGTACGAACGGGCCTTCCTTGTCTTCACAACGATCTCTTCGAGTTTCGTCTCCGCACGCAGCCGATCGTCCTCTTCATAACGCTTGCGGTAGTGATCGAAGCATTCCTGCGTGAGGGTCTTCAAGCCCATTCCCAGAACGTAATTGAACCCGCTTTCCGGGTTACGGCTTACCCGCGTCATATAGAGAATGTTCGGGATAACACTTACACCATAAGTCTCTGCAACATAGGCCCACAATGCCTGACCAGCCAGGGTGGCATCTTCCCCCTCCAATCGATTGAAACGATTGAAACGCGTACCCATCACCCCGTCGCGAATTCGGCTTTCGGCACGTGCATCAACAGGGCCTGCGCAATAAGCAACCAAGCCTTTGGTGTACCACTCTGGCAGATTCAACAGCGTACTGTTCTTGAGTACTTCACGCCAGTTACCGCCATACATCATCTGGTCAATGATCAGCTGTGCGATACCGCTTCGAACTTGGCGATCCAATAATTTGTGGTCACCTTCATTGTACACGAACACCTTGGACCCCACGATACGCGTGACTCCACCAATGTTGTAGAGATCATCACCCGTTACACCAACGTTGCTCTGCCGAAAGTCACCGAGTGAATTGTACACCACGAACTGGACACGGTCATCCACGGTGTAGTCGAAGAATTTTTCCATCTCGCGCTTGTTACGATGCGCACTGATGGACACGTATCGCGCAACGTCTTTGCCCCCTTTATAGAAATACGTTTCCAGCTCGGGAAATCGGTAATACTGCCAGAGAAAATCCTGGTATTGCACCCGGTTCTTGCCGTACTCCTGCTCGCTGCCATTGTAGAACTGGGCGCGTGACCCATCAGCGCACAGAATGCCTGCAAGCAACAGTACAAAGGGAAGGGATCGGCTGATCGTCATGCCTACTTTCGTCGCCCTTTGCGAAAGGGCTTCGCGAAGTTCATGCTTTTCCGCACGTGCCGCGCATACAAAAATTCACATTCAACCCCTTTCAGGAGAACACTTGGGTGATCACCGAAGGCAACCAAGCCATCGTCATTGATCCAGGATGTTGGAATACTGCTGAAGAGCAAGAGTTGGAGAGCTTTCTGGCCGATAACGGACTAACACCGATCCGTCTTGTGTTGACCCATGCTCATTTGGACCATGTGTTCGGCTGTGCTTGGATGCACACGCGATACGGGCTGCTCCCAGAGATACATGCTTCGGATCTGTCCATTCTGCGGAATGCCGAACGGCAGGGCCGGATGTACGGGGTACCCTGCGAACCGGTTCCTGAGCCAACAACCTTCCTCGAAGAAGGCCAGCTGATCCGCCTGGGCAATACAGAACTCAAGGTGCTGTTCGTACCAGGCCATTCGCCCGGTCATACGGCTTTGTGGTGTGCGAAAGAGAAGTTCGTGATCAGTGGCGATGTGCTGTTCCAACGGAGTATCGGGCGAACCGATCTGCCAGGTGGCAACATGGACATTTTGTTGGCCAGCATTCGAAAAGAACTCTTTCCGCTGGGTGATGATGTGGTTGTCCACTGCGGCCACGGACCTGATACGACCATCGGCGAAGAGAAGAGGCTGAATCCGTTCCTGCGCTGAGCGGGCTTCACCTCGATCGATACTCCGGGTTCACCACCTTGTGCTTCTCGAACTCATTGTTCTTCACCGGCACGCACGCAAAGCCTTTCGGGTAGCGGAGGAAGAGGAAGCGAACACTGAAGATGAGCGGCCTATAATTGCTGCTGAACCATTGCAATTGCCCGAATCCCATATCCGTTGGAACCACGCTGAAAAAAGGCGTTTCCACCGCGGGAATGATCAGCAAGCGTTTCGACACTTTGAAGCCGTAGCCCAGCTTCACGTGCGCCTGCCCAATGAATTCCGGTGGGAACGCCGGCGTGCGCGGAAATGCGAAGCCTTCGTATTCACGAGACCCACCGAAACGCCAATCCACATTCGCACCAAGGCTTAGCTGTATGAACTGATAGTCGGCCGTCTGGAAGAACTTGTTCGCATTGGCAT
>JANNYL010000132.1:0-1407 GCA_031410075.1 Flavobacteriales bacterium | reverse complement strand
CGCGAACGCCGTGAAGGTGACCCTCGGTCCCAAGGGCCGTAACGTGATCATCGACAAGAAATTCGGAGCGCCCCAAGTGACCAAGGACGGCGTTACCGTTGCAAAAGAGATCGAGCTGAAGGACGCCGTGGAGAACATGGGTGCCCAGATGCTGAAGGAAGTGGCCAGCAAGACGGCCGATATCGCCGGTGATGGTACGACCACTGCTACTGTTCTGGCCCAAGCGATCGTTACCGCTGGCCTGAAGAACGTCGCCGCTGGCGCGAATCCGATGGACCTTAAGCGTGGTATCGACAAGGCAGTTGCCCTGGTTGTGGCCGATCTGAAGAAGATGAGCCAAGCCGTGGGTGACGACAACGCCAAGATCAAGCAGGTCGCTTCGATCAGCGCGAACAACGACGACACCATTGGCACCTTGATCGCTGAGGCCATGGCCAAGGTGAAGAAGGAAGGTGTGATCACCGTGGAAGAAGCGAAAGGCACCGACACTACGGTTGAAGTAGTGGAAGGAATGCAGTTCGACCGCGGGTACCTGAGCCCTTACTTCGTGACCAACGCGGAGAAGATGGAGGTGGAATTGGAAAGCGCCCACATCCTGATCTACGATAAGAAGATCAGCAGCATGAAAGAGCTTCTCCCGATCCTGGAGAAGAGCGCACAATCCGGCAAGCCTTTGCTGATCATCAGCGAAGATGTGGATGGTGAAGCACTTGCTACATTGGTAGTGAACAAGATCCGCGGCGCCCTGAAAGTGGCAGCGGTAAAAGCCCCTGGTTTCGGTGATCGTCGCAAGGCAATGCTTGAGGACATCGCCATCCTGACCGGTGGAACGGTGATCAGCGAAGAGCGCGGTTTCAAACTGGAGAACGCCGACCTCACCATGCTCGGTAAGGCTGAAAAGATCAGCATTGATAAAGACAACACGACCATTGTGAACGGTGCTGGCAAGAAGGCCGATATCGTAGGTCGCGTGAACCAGATCAAAGCACAGATCGAGACCACCACGAGCGATTACGACAAGGAGAAGCTGCAAGAGCGTCTGGCCAAGCTGGCTGGCGGTGTTGCCGTGCTCTACATCGGTGCTGCTACCGAGATGGAGATGAAAGAGAAGAAGGACCGTGTCGATGACGCACTGCACGCTACTCGCGCTGCTGTGGAAGAAGGCATCGTACCCGGCGGTGGTGTGGCCTATATCCGTGCACAGAAGGTGCTGGACAAAGCCGAAGGCATCAACGCCGACGAGACAACCGGCATGGGCATCGTAAAGCGCGCGCTCGAAGAGCCATTGCGCCAGATCGTGGCCAACGCCGGATTGGAAGGCAGCATCATCGTACAGAAAGTGCGCGAAGGCAAGGCCGACTACGGCTTCAACGCCCGCACCGAAGTGTATGAGAACCTGCTCGCCGC
>JANNYL010000131.1:0-2276 GCA_031410075.1 Flavobacteriales bacterium | reverse complement strand
CACTGGGTTAGGCGACAGAGCCATATTCGAATTCACTGCGGTACTTTCCAAAAGACCCACCACTGAAGGAGCGAGCCATTCAATGCCGGAAGTGAACGTATTACCACCGATCGATGCATTCAGTGTGTCGGCGAACACACGGAGAACAGGCGTTTTGGAGAAAGCAGCGTAATAGCCGTACTCACGTCGAATGTGCGTTACAGTGATCGGGATCCCGGGGTTGATGTTGTTCACCTCTTGGGTGTAGGTGAATATGCGCAGAACCTCAATGGGCGAACCGCCACCGGGCAACTGCAAAAGACCAGAAGCATCAGCCTGCCCGAAAATATTGCCGGTTCGGGTACCAGCATTTCCATTCACGGTATAATTGGCCGCGATGTTGTCATTCCATGTTCCTCCGAATGTGATCGGCAATTTCAACGTGAGCGATGGGTCAGTGAATGGTACTTCCACATCGAACGCCACGATGGTCTGACGCTCACCCACGCGCTCCAGCCCATTGCTGGTCACTTGATAGAACAATGTATCGATCGGGCTCGCTGAGGCGATCGTAGCCAAGGGAAAAGCGGAAGGGTTCGAGTATTCATCCGGGGCGATCCAATTAACGGAACTGGTACCTGTGCTGATAAGTCCGGAATAATCGAACGTAACCCCAAGACCACCCGCTGGAACTGCAGCATATGCCGCTTTGATCGTGGGGTATGCGCTACCAGCCAACGGAACATTGTTGGGATCAGAGAGAGTTATCTGAGCTTGGGCGGCGATTGCCGTTGCAGCTGTCAAGAAAAAAGCGGTGTATCGTTCGAGCATGATCGGTTTGAATGATGTTTCGCAAAGTAAGAGGCGCTCGCGGATAGATTCGCTGCCTGCAGCAAGCAGAATTCCGACGAGCACCTGTGAATGACCGATGAAATACAGTGTTAGCGACCTTAACGAGCTGATCCGGGATCGGCGAACCATCTATCCCAAAGACTACACGGCTCGCGAGGTACACCGCGACATTATCGAGCGCGTGCTGCAAAATGCGACCTGGGCACCCACCCATGGATTGACGCAACCATGGAGGTTCACCGTATTCACGAATGCCGCACTTTCACGGCTATCGGCATTTCTAGGCGACGAATACACGCGCTTGACGCCCCCTGAAAAATTCCTTCAGAAGAAATTCGATAACCATACACAGCGACCCTTGAAGAGTACAGTTGTGATCGCTCTTGGAATGGCGCGCGACCCCAACGGCAAGATCAGCGAATTGGAAGAAATGCACGCCATGGCCTGCGCGGTGCAAAACATGCACCTTACATGCACGGCCTATGGGCTTGGAGGTTTTTGGCAAACAGGTGCAGCAGCAACTGGCGATGGCATTCGTGCATTCCTGGGTTTGGCCGAAAAAGACCGCTGCCTTGGTTTGTTCTATATCGGTTACCCGGCCATCGAATGGCCGAAGGGCTACCGCAAGTCGTGGGTTGACCTTGTGAAATGGGAAAGTGAGTAATGTGACCGTCACTCGGTCTACTTATCAGATGGAACCATAGTCCAGTTCAAGTGTTGCTGCGTATATGGACGAAACATCTGCATCATGAGCACATATACGCTTCAACTTGCTTTCAAGCGCATGCTTACTACGCCGCAGGCATGGCGAAAGCTCCATGTGGGCCGACAAACCGTAATGAACCGCCGCGTTCTGTTGGGCAAAGGCAAATACCCTCGTGATGCCACCATGCGCGGCTGGCTGAAAAAAGCGGGTTGGAAGCAGGCGGTGGTGGAGAAATGGAGGCCGTGATCGCGCTCTTTCACTCGCGTGGCATACCCTGATACAGGTAGAAATAGAAGGATCAGGGTTTTGTCTTGCCCAAGAATACCCGATCCAGGGTATTTCCAGGGCCACTATGGGCCTGTAGTGTTGCATCGCTAAGCCGATGTTGGCTAAAGCACTAACCCAACCACCATGAATTACTTTGGAAGAAGTCACGCCATTCTTATCGCCCTGTTGATAACAGCCATGGGTTGGTCACAAGCCAAATTGGTCGAGCGCCGGTGCTGTCCGAGTAAAGAAAAGACCCCGGGTCCCACGGTTTATGCTCTCACTGCGATCAAGGATACAACCGCTGCAGCAGCCGACCTTGCAGTGGACATGATCGCGACGAAAGTGACTGAAGAAGGGTTGAACTATGTGTTGCATGTGCGCATTTTCAATGGTGCAGATGATTGCGCCAGCAACTGTAGCAAAGCCATTGTGCTCCTACCTACCGAAACGAAATTGGGCGCCGTGAGCC
>JANNYL010000130.1:0-7328 GCA_031410075.1 Flavobacteriales bacterium | reverse complement strand
GGCATACCACCCGATGAATACGTGGACGTGACCGGCGACGGCAGAGCGGACCTGCTCATCACCAGCCGAACGATACACATCTCGGATCCACAGCAACCCGGCTATCTGGGGCAGTATAAGTTGGGCGTGCGCACGCTCAGTGGCAACGCCATCCTGATGTGGAGCACGCCCAGCAACCAACGCTGGTACACGGTGGAAGACAGCACACGGCTCGACACCGGACTGCTTGCCAAGCGCATCCACTTCAAGCAACTGAGCTGGACCGATGCCGATCAGGCGACCGAGTTCTGGTTGTTGGAGCGTCCGTTCGGCCCGGCGATCACCACCGACCAGGACGGTTGGTATGGTACGGGCGACCATCACGACGGGCACACGATGGTGCTGCGCAGTGCGAACGAGCGCGGGACGAGCGTTGCGGCCTTCGCCTTCGAGCTTCCTTATCCGTATGGCCGCGTGGTGGTCAGGACGAAGCATGTGGTGCGGGTGCCGAACGGCTTCGGCGACGAGGGAGACCCGGTACCACGTGAACCGATCAAGGAGGATCCTTGGTCCTTCGGACATGAGTCTTCGGAGGCGCAGGTCATGGTACCGCCGGGCGTGGCTCCGGATGAGCCGGTCGACCTCCACAACGATGAGGTGGATGATCTGGTGATCAGGTCCAAGGATGAGGACTGGCACGGAACAGGCGGATCCGGGTACTACGTGCGCGGCATCTCGCCGTTGCCGGGTACGGCCTTTCTCATGACGAACACTCGCTGGGGCGTGTGGGGCCCTTACCATCTGACCGAAGTTGATGCACTGACGCCGGAGAACCTTGCCAACGGCCTGAAAAGCGGGACCATGCGATGGGCTTCACCCTTGAACGAGCCCGTGTTCATCGATGTGCTGCGCCACCCTCATGGATTGGAAGGCGTACCGATGGAATGGTCCGCCACGCCCGCTGCTTCCCCGGGCTATCTCGTGTACAGCACCACCTCCTACGGGCGGGTGTACATCGGGGCGATGGAGGTCTTGTACACATTGCCCGGCGGCGAGCTCGGTGTTCGCTCGCAAGCGTGGGTGGAGGAAGGACAGGTGCTACAGGTGCGGTAAGGACTGCGTACGGTCGCTATTCCTTGGGTGAAGAAGCGCCCAAGCGAAGGTGCCTCGCGCCCCTCCGTCCGCGCAGGGTCAACGTCTTCGAGACCCTGCGCCCATTTCTCTCACTGGCCTGACTCTTGTCGAACCCTACCCACACCCTGAACAACTTTCAATCATGAACACACACACCTTCTCAACCCTGTCCACCCCCGCCCTGGCCTTGGCCATCGCCCTGCTCGCTTCGGCATGCGGCAGTGACAACAGCGCCACCGATGCACAGCACGATGGCACCACTACCACCGGTTCCACGGATGGATCGGGCAACCTCTCCAACACGCCTAACGGCACCGACGGGAACACGACCACCGAACGGGACCATACGGACGTGAACGCGATGGAGAACACGGAGATCCGCATCAACGGAGCCACACGGGGCACCCCTGCATATGATGAGCGCTATGCGGCCAGCAAGGATATACGCGGCTACCGTGCCCTGCTGATGGTGGAATTGGAAGCGATCCGCACCCGCTTGAACGATGGCACCAGGCCCGCTGATGCCGCCCAGAAGGACCAGGACCGCGCGGCCGATCTGGCGCAAGGACTGGAACGCATGGACCGTTTGGTGAAGGCCGTGGAAGAGTCCGACGACCTCACGTGGACCTCGATCCGCGAGAGCCAGTTGAAGGAAGCCGGTGAGGTGCGCGTATGGGCCACCGAGCACGGCTACAAAGTGAGCTGAGTTCGATCCTGTCTACCATCGGAGCGTGTATCCGGGCGCTGCTCGGGTACACGCTTTGCGTGGAGGGAATTGCACAGTGGAGCCACTGAACAGGGGAAGAAATGCCCCAACCCACCTGCTTCGCACCGCGTTGACCCAGCAATGGTTCTTCCCTTCATCGGATCACGTTCGCTGACTGCCACCAACCCCTCTTCGCCCTCCTGTGGAAGTTGCTGAACCGTGACGCTTGCACGGGACGGCATAGGCAGACGTGAACGCAGCCATGGTCGCTACTCGTGAAAAAAGGAAATAGCGCAAAGAAGCCCGCGATCGCTCGCGGGCTTCTTCAGTGAACCGATCGCCTTTTTCTTCGCCCCACTTCATTTGAAGCAGTTGCTTCAACGTTGATCCCGCACGGCGACCAGTACGCCATCGGGCGTGAACTCTTCCCCGTGCACCAACTTACCGTCGCGGTATTGCAGCCGATGATTGAGGCCGTCAAGCGTGCGAAGCACCCAAGTACCGGTGCGCTTGCCGTGATCGAATTGCACGCGGGCCGTCCGGCGGCCTTGGGGATCGAACTGCGTCCAACGGCCATGGTTCTTTCCGTCCAGCACGGTCCCTCGCTCCTGCACTTTGCCGTTCTCGTGGTATTTGATGAAATGCACCACATCGTCGGTGGTCCAGACGATCTTGCTCACTTCTCCATTGGGGAAATGCTCGTACTGATAAGCGGTCTGGGCGCTCAACAAGCACGGTGTCGCCAGGATCGTGAGGAGGATAAGTGCGGTTCTCATGGCTTTGTATTGAAGTCCAAATATAATACAAAATATACGCCTTGGCAACATTGAGTTAACATTGCGAACAGGTCAGTGTTCAACAGCCAGCATTCCGATCCCACTTATAGAGGACGGAGAACCGATACTTCGCTCATCACTTCTCTCCTCGCAAACCCTCTGCCTCCATCACAAAGCCCGGATAGTCAGACGCGAGGGCGTTGCGGACTTGAAACTGAACGCAGAGGCGCAAAGGCAAGAAGGACGCGGAGTTCGCGCCGCGACAAGATCCGATGAGGTCGCAGAAGACCCGCCTCAGGCGGATCTCCTCCGCGTCGAGCGTTCTCCCCGGAAAGCTCACCTCTGCGCAACTCTACTTCCTCTGCGCCTCTGCGTTGATCGATCTTATCAACAGGCTCTAAGCCTCGCAGCCCAAGGGCCTCAACGTTTACCACAGCACCAGCGCGGAATTCGGCATGTGGTTGCGCGGCCAGCCCGGGACCTCATCTTCGCCCCGATGGAAGAAAAAGACCTGGTGCGCCGTTTACGCCGTCTGCGCCGTACGGTGGATATGTTGCAAACAGACCTGCGGCACGGCCACCTGAACAATACCCTGTTGGCCGAGATCGAAGCGCATATGGAGCATGGCCTGGCCACGGAGCCCAGGTGCTTGGGTCTTCGCACCTCTGTGGATGCCATGCGCGAGTGCACCTTCACCCCGCGTCCGGAACTCCACGCCGACACCTTACGTGCGGGCGATCAGGTGAAAGACGCGATCGAAGAACTGGTGAGCGGAAAGAGATGAACCGTTCGTTCTTGGACTCCTTGTTTTTTAGCCCGCGCACCGCAAGACGACACCTTGATCGTTCACGAACCGCAACGCACAAGGCGTGAGCCCTTCAAACGCAAGAAGCCCGCGAGCGATCGCGGGCTTCTTGTATTGGGAGGTGATGGAAAGCGTTTCGCGGCAACTACTGCACACTGCTCCTCAACGCGTGATCACGATGCGCAGCACAGGCGTGGTACCGTTCTGCAACAAGTGCAGGAAGTACATCCCCTGCTCCGCACCGCTCAGGTCTACCGTGGTGCGCGTTCCAACCAGCTTGCTCGTGAGCACCTGCTTTCCGGTGGCATCAACGATCTCGAAGGGTTGTCCGGATGCATCGGGCCACTGGATGGCGAACGTTCCGCTCGATGGGTTGGGGAGCACCTGAACATTTTCAGAAGCCAACCCATTGATACCAGTAACGAGGTAGATCCATCCGTCGGATGTGCTGCTGCATCCGCTGGTATCGGTGAACTGCACGGTGTAGGTTCCGTTCTCGGTAGGCACCCACCACGGGTCGGTGGCAGTGTTGATCGCGTTGCCATCCACGTACCACTGGAAGGTTCCTGTGCCGCTCGTGAGCAACGAATCATTGGACCAGCCGATCAGGGGCGCTGGGGGCAATGGGTTCACCACTACATCGATCGCATCGCTCGTGGCACTGCAGTTCTGCAGCGTTGTGATCACCACCGTGTATTGACCAGCCGCCGTCACCGCCAATTGCGTGCTTTCCGCCCCGGTGATCGCTACACCATCAAGCATCCATTGGTACGTCACGTCGTCGATCAGATCGGCGATAAGTCCCGTTGCGAGTCCTTCGCAGAATGTGGTAGGCTCAGTGCTGCTCACGTTCGGCGCGGTGACGGATTGAACGTCCAGCAGCACGTCCTCCGTAGTGAATGTGCAACCGGTTGTGCCATTGGTCACCCCCAGCGTATACAGGCCGGCCAGCGTGGCGGTGATCACACTGTCTGTTGCGTCCACAACCGGTGCATTATTGAGGTACCACTGGTAGGTGAGCGGTGACTGGCCGTTCTGGTCGTGCGCTGTGATGTCCACCGAATCACCAGCGCAGATGAGGTAGTTCTGCTGGTCCACAGTATAGGTGGGTGGTGCGTTCACCGCCACGGTGATGCTGTTGGATGTCGCGGTGCCGCATGTATTATCCACCAGTACGGTGTAGTCACCGGCAAGTGTTGCCCCGTAGGTCGCATCTATCGCACCAGCGATGTCCGCACCGTCGAGTTGCCATTGGTACCCGGGGCCACCCACGGCCGTGAGCAGCAGTGTATCGTCGGTGCAGATCAGCGATGGGCCCGCCGCGGTGATCGCAGCCGTCGGCGTTCCACCGATGCTGATGTCGAATGGATCGCTCGCACCGATGAAGTCGGGGCTGGTACTGATCACCCGGATCCGATAGCCCGTACCAGGCGGCGTGTTGGCCGGAATGGTGACCGTGATAGAGCCCGAAGTGGTGGCCGTTACATCGCCGATGGTGATGGGTGCGGCGAAGCTGCCCGTGGCATCGGAGAGTTGCGCTGTGAAGTGGTTCGCTGGCACAAAGAAGCCACCGGCGTTGAAGGCACCGGTGCTTTCATAGAACACAGGGAGCGTGGCACCCGGGCACAGGGTGGAGGCCAACGGGGCCACCACGTCGATGCTGCGTGGCACGTCATAGTAGTAGATGGCGGTCACCACCTCTTGGCCGAAGATCGTTGTGGTGTTCACCTGGAGCACAGGCACGCGGAGCCCTTGCGTCAGCCACTTGTACTCGTGCACTACCGGGCGCGCTATCGCGAAACCGAAGATGCTGTCGCGCATCGTCAACGTGGTCTTTACGCGCAATACATCGAACACTCCACCGGGCGTGGTAATGGCTCCCCAGCCGTCCACCTCGTTGGTGCGGTCTTGCTCAAAGCCGTAGTAACCCACGTTCGGTATTTCAATATGGTAGGCACTTTGCGAAGCGCTCGCATCGCCGAAGTCCAACGGTAACTCGTAGATCACATCATGCTCATCGAAAATGATGGGTACTCCGATCCCTGCGAGTTCCACACCATAGCCCACGGTCTTGTACACCGAGGAGGAACGGTATCGGAACGTATAAGGGTTGGTGATCGGCAGCAGGTTGCTGAAGGCGATGTCCGTACCCTGCTTCGCGTGGTTCGCACGGTTGCCGTTGAAGAAGATGTCCGCGTAGACGATGGCATAGATGAAATTGGTCGAGGCCACGGTCTGGTAGTTCGTGGTGTCGCCTGCATTGGCGGCCAGGTTCGCGAAGTCCCAGGTATGCGCTGGACCGGTTGCGGTGTAGTTGATGAAAGGATTCGTTACTGCCTTCACCCGCACGAGTTCATCGTTCGCGTGCGGCATCTCAGCCTGGCCGATGGTGATCTGCGCCTGCGCGCCAAGGGCCGTGAAGATCGCAAGAGAGAGGGAGTACAGTTGTTTCATGGAGAGGGGTATGTGAAAGGCACAAATTAGGCTGTTTCAAGAGCTGGCGCAAACGGGTACGTGTGCCCGTGGTGCTTTGGGCCTACGCCGCAGGTTCCTGAATGAACCGATCCCTTTGTGCGGTGCATCGAGCCACAGGGCCTCGCCATCCGCCATTCACAGCTCCGCCGCTGCCGCTCTCTCCGTCTCCATCATGCGCTTCAATACCACCAACATGCCCATCGCCAGCACCAACATGCCGGTGAACACATACCACGTCACCTGGTAGCCGAAGTGATCGATGAGGTTCAATCCCAACGTGTGCCCGATGATGTGCGCTACACTCCACGAGATGGTGAACAGCGCCATGTATGCTCCAGGCTGTCCGTGTTCCGCGCGATCATACGCGAATCGGTTCATGAAGGGGAAGTTGAGCATCTCGCCGAGGGTGACGAACACCATGCCCAACCACAGCATGGCCAAGCCCGGGAAAAGGTTCAACACCAGGAAGCTCAGCGCGATGAGCACCGTACTGAACAGGAGAACGCGAATGATGTTGTAAGCGCGGTCCTCGCAATGCTTTATCAATGGCATTTCGATGAGGAAGATCAACAGGCCGTTCATTCCCAGCAAAAGCCCGATCTGGAATTCGCTCTGGTGATGCACGTCGTTCCAGAAGAGCGGGATGGAACTGAAGTATTGCAAGAAGGGTATCTCGATCAGCAGTGAACAGAGCAGAAAGAACAGGTAAGGACCATCGCGGTAAGGCGATCGTTGCCCAACGGACTTCGCGGTCCCGTGGTCCTTGTTCGCCTGCTTGCGCGGAAGCCTGTTGAGCATGAGTGCTGCGGCGGCGATGCACGTGAGGCCGTCGACCCAGAACAATCCACCGTAGCTCCAAGCAGCGATGATGAGGCCGCCGATCGCAGGCCCCATGCTGAATCCCAGGTTGATCGCCAAGCGGATCAGGGTAACGGAGCGCGTACGTGAATCCGGTGTGGCGTAGGCACGGATGGCCACGAACAAAGCCGGGCGGAACGCGTCCGAAAGCACCAACAGGAAGAAGACACCGACGCAGAATGGCAGAAAGCCCTGCACGTATTGCAAGAGCACGAAAGCCACGCCCGAAGTGATCAACGCGCCGAGCATCACATCGTAGAAGCCCAGTTTGTCCGCGAGTTTGCCGCCCAACCAGGAACCCACCACCGACCCCGCACCGAAGCTGCTCATGATCCAGCCCACCTGTGCCAGCGTGAGGCCCATGTCCTTGGTGAGGTACAGCGAGAGGAAAGGCACCACCATGGTACCCGCGCGGTTCACGAATGTGATGAACGCCAGCATCCACACCTCGCGACTAAGACCGCTGAAAGAACCGATGTAGAAGCGATAGCCGCGGGAGAGGAATTGCACCGGGCGAAACTACACGTGGGTGACTGGTGGGACTACTGCCACAACGAATGTGCTGCGCGCTTACCGCTCACATTGTCGATGATGA
>JANNYL010000129.1:0-1844 GCA_031410075.1 Flavobacteriales bacterium | reverse complement strand
ATTACCGAATCACCGGAGCTGAACTACTTCACCTACGTGTATGCATACAACGGTGCAGGGGTGGCTGTGGGTGATATCGATAACGACGGATTGAGCGATATCTATTTCACGGGCAATCAAGTGAGCGACAAACTCTACCGCAACCTGGGTGGGATGAAGTTCGCCGACATCACCGAAAAAGCGATCGGCCCGAAAGCGACCGAGGGCTGGCGTACCGGCGTTTCCATGGCTGACGTGAACGCCGATGGCTTCCTGGATATCTACGTGTGCAGAAGTGGACTTTCCAAGGACCCAACGATCACGGCGAACTTGCTGTACATGAACAATGGCGACGGTACGTTCACCGAACGTGCACAAGAACTGGGTGTTGCCGATACATCGCACAGCACGCAGGCGGCGTTCTTCGATGCCGACCGGGATGGTGACCTTGACCTGCAAGTGATCAACCACCCGATCGGTCGCATGAAAGGTCTCAGCAATTTCACCGCGATGAGAGCGGTGCAGGAAAAACGAGCACCGACGGATCGCTTTTACCTGAACAACGGCGGCACGTTCACGGATGCCACCTACGACGTTGGTGTGCAGAACTACGACTACTCGTTGGGTCTTAGTGTGAGCGATCTCGACCAGGATGGGTGGCCCGACCTCTATACAGCCAATGACTTCGACGCACCCGACCTGATGTACATGAACACGCGCATGGGCGCGGCTTCGCATACCACCAAGAAGGGCCTCGGCTTCAGCGAGCAGATCCAGTTCCGCACGCGGCACATCAGCAACTTCGGCATGGGCACCGATGTAGCCGATTACAACAACGATGGGCTGCCGGATATCCTCACACTGGATATGACCGCGGATGATCACTTGCGCAATAAGACCAACATGGCAAGCATGAGTCCAGAAAAATTCTGGAAGCTGGTTCAGGGCGGATACTACTTCCAATACATGTTGAACACACTGCAGCTGAACAATGGCAATGGCACATGGAGCGACATCGGTCAATTGGCCGGCATAGCGCGTACCGATTGGAGTTGGGCTCCACTTTTCTGTGATCTCGATAACGACGGCTGGAAGGACCTCTTGATCACCAATGGCTACCTGCACGATGTGCGCGACAACGATTACGCTCGAGGCACCTACGACAAACTGAAGGACGGAAAGGACTTCTATGGCGCGCTCGGGCTGGTGCCGAGCACTCGCCTGCGCAACTATCTCTATCGCAACAATGGTGATCTCACCTTCGCGGACAGTTCACAGAGTTGGGGCTTCACGGAGGCTATCAATAGCAACGGAGCAGCGTATGCGGATCTCGATAATGATGGTGATCTGGACCTCGTGATCAACAACATGGATGCGGTCGCCTCGATCTATGCCAACAGCTCCAACACCACGTTTCCGGATCGGCATTGGTTACGCGTAAAACCGATGAGCGGAAAAAGCCTTGCCCTCGGCACGAAGGTTTTCGTTCGCTCGAAAGGCACCATACAATACCAGGAGCTTTACCCAGAGCGTGGCTATCAGAGCTGTGTGGAACCGTTGCTGCATTTCGGCCTGGGCGCGAACACCGAAATAGATACGCTCGAGGTTCAATGGCCCATGGGAGAGCGCACGATCCTGACCCATGTGAAAGCCGATCAATTGTTGGTGCTCAGGAAAGAAGATGCTGTTGAAGTGAAGGCCGCTCCAACGTTGCCCGCACCCATGTTTACGGAAGTCGCAGCCAGCGTTGGACTTGCCTGGCTGCACCAAGAAAACCCCTACAACGATTTCGAGCTGGAGCCATTGCTTCCGCACAAGCAGAGCGAATTGGGACCTATGATCTCCGCAGGTGATGCCAATGGTGA
>JANNYL010000128.1:0-1065 GCA_031410075.1 Flavobacteriales bacterium | reverse complement strand
CACATCGATGCGGCGATCAACGTAAACCCATGTGCTATCATCCCACGGGTATTTGCCCTTGCTGTCGAATTCCTTTTGCTCGCCGGTGTTCTTGTTCTTGTAGGTAACGTAGATCTCCTGAACGGGTGGCTTGCCCATTTTCTGTGCTTCCGGAATGCTCTTTCCAACGGCATATGCGCGGTAATCCTTCATCGGCAAATGCTGCCAGCAGTACCAGATGAAACCGAACGATAAGATCGTGATCCACAGGGCGGTGATCCACTCGGCCTTCACACCTTGCACGAAGCGCTTGATGACCAAGTACACGCCCAGCCCAACCACCGTGAACCAAAAGAAAAAGCTCCAACCAAAAACCCAGGACCAGAGCGCTACAAGCAAAAGCCCGCCCGGTAAGAGAACCTTGTCATCACTGCTTGTATTGAACGTGATACCAGGCTTCCGGAAAACGCTGACGAAGAACACAGGCAACACGAATGCCAGCAGGATCAGGTCTTTGGTAAAGCTCTCCCACGGGGTTAGACTGCGGCCTAAAGAACCTTTCATGGCATCGCCGAAGCAACCGCAATCGGTTACACAAGTAACATCATGCATCGCCTTGATCCCGTTCTCGATGGTTTCGTACTTCCCTTGAGGATCGCACGTGGCCGTGTAGGCAGTAAGCCAACCGAAGAACAGTGTGAGCACTAAAATGGCCCACGTAGCCAGCTTCATTCTTCCACCCACGAGCACAGCAAAGCCCAGCAGCACTTCTGCCAGGCAAGCGAGGATCGCCAAGAAGAGCGACCACGGTTCCAAAAAGGTGAGGTTGAGGGCGCTCTCAGCGAAGTACTCTTCCAGCTTGTAGCTGAAGCCAAGTGGATCATTGGCTTTGACAAGACCACTAACGATGAAGGTGCCTCCTACGAGGATCCGGCAGAAAAAGAGGAAGTACTTCATGAGATCATACGGTCAGGTGAACATGAGAACATGTGGGCATATGGACATGTGGGCATATGGGCATATGGAAATGTGGGCATGTCTGGGCACATGTCTCGTCCTGAAAAAAGTTGACGGGTTAAAGGACTA
>JANNYL010000127.1:0-1794 GCA_031410075.1 Flavobacteriales bacterium | reverse complement strand
GTGCTCGTGGTGGTGTAAGCGTTGCTGAAGCAGGTGGTATTGCCGATCTCTCCGCCGCTCACCGAGAGGTCGATCGCCGTGGCGAACACATCACCTGCGCCCGGCGCTTCGGTGGGGCACGGGTCCTGCGCATCGCAGATGCCGTCGCCATCGGTATCGGCAGCTCCAGCAACAACGACCTCCAAGGTATAGGTACCTGTGTTCCCACCGGAGCCCTCCACGACGATGGTGTAGGTTGTGTTCGCGGTGATCGCAAGGCTGATGGATGACCTGGCACTGAACGGACATAGCGGCCCGGAATCATCGTTGTCCGCAAGGCCTGTCGTGCCGGCTTCGTCGAGTATGTGCAAATAAGAATCGACCAATGTTCCAGCGCCGCAGAGTGAAATGGTCATGTTACCGCTGGTGCATGGACCCGTGCTTACGCTGTACCAAACATCCGGCGATAGTTGCGCCTGTGGTCCGGTATAGTCGCTGGTGTAGCAGGGAAGGTTATCCCCAGTTACCGTACTTGTTCCGGTATTGTCCAGCGTGAGCGGAATGGCCGTAGCGTATGTATCGCCGACCGGCGGCACACCGATCGGAATTTGTCCAACGCACTGGCAGGATGCATCGATGATGCCCGCTGTGGAACATGCACTGGCGCCGCACGCGTCGCCGACCGAACCGTAGAGATACGGACAGCTATCGAGCCCATCGCAAGTACCGTCACCATCGTAGTCCTGGTATGTTCCGGCGCATGCACAGTTCGCATCGAGCATATCGCTCGCGGTGCATGGGTTGCCATCATCGCATGTGGTGCCTGCGGTACACCCGGAACCTGCTGGTAGGTATTCCCACAGGTCACCGAGGTACCCGCTGGCGCTGCTTCCGGTGGAGACGTAGCCGTGCCCATCCATTGCGAATGCGACCGATGCCGTGCGTGCTTCCCCGGTCAGATCGGCCATCGCTGTCCATGTATCACCGCTCGGATCGTATGCCCAGAAGCCTTGGGTCCACCCTGTGGATTGTTCGCCACCAGTGCCCACGTATGCCTTGCCGTCAATAACGAACTCGACACCGCTGGCGCGACCGTGACCGGCGAGATCGGACATCTGGCTCCAACTTCCGGGAGGCGACAGCGGGTCGAACCTCCAGAGGTCCTGCAGAACGGTACCACTCAACGCTCCAAGTCCAACATAGATGAACTGATCAATGGCGAAGCCGCTGGCAAGTGATCGCGGGTCGCCAGGCAGGTCGGTCTGCGCTGTCCATGTATTCTGCGCGGGATCGAATGCCCAGAGATCGCTGGTGGGACCGTTGTCGTCCTGACCTGTCCCTACATACCCGAGCGCTGGCGTTCCTATTCCAACTGCGCCATACCGCCCACCTCCGGGGAAGGAGGCCACTTGCGACCACGTGTTGAATGACGGATCGAATTCCCAGAAGTCGCTTTGCTTGATCGCATTGTCGTCGAGACCTGTGCCGACGTATCCTTTGCTGCCGATGCAGAAACCAACGGCGCCTTGGCGCACGGTGCCACCCATGTCGGCCATCTGCGCCCAACTGTCCGTGGCCGGATCGTATTGCCACAGATCGCGGAAGGTCATCGTCTCGTTCGCGCCGGTCGCGAGATATCCCTTGGAGCCGATGCTGAACGCTACCGCACTTTCCCGCGCGAAGCCGCTGAACCCGGTGCGCTGCGTCCAAATTCCCGTGGTTTCTGGCGTTCCGGCGCACACGCAATCGATGCCGTACACATCGTTGATCGTGTTCGCGAGACCATCATCGCACGCGGTTCCGGGTTGTGCAGGG
>JANNYL010000126.1:0-2294 GCA_031410075.1 Flavobacteriales bacterium | reverse complement strand
ACGAACTGCTTTGGTTCTTGCAAGGCGACACCAACATCGCCTACTTGAAAGAGAATGGTGTGCGGATCTGGGATGAGTGGGCCGATGCTGACGGCGATCTCGGTCCTGTTTACGGAAAGCAGTGGCGAAGCTGGGCTACTCCTGATGGCCGTTCGATCGATCAGATCAGCGACCTGGTGGCCATGATCAAGAAAAATCCGGACAGCCGCCGCCTGATCGTGAGTGCTTGGAACCCTGCGGATGTTCCGAACATGGCACTCCCGCCATGTCATTGCTTGTTCCAGTTCTATGTGATAGATGGAAAACTCTCCTGCCAGTTGTACCAGCGTAGTGCGGATACTTTTCTAGGAGTACCATTCAACATTGCGAGCTATGCATTGCTCACGCTGATGATCGCACAGGTATGCGACCTGAAGCCCGGTGAGTTCATTCACACTTTTGGAGATGTGCATCTCTACCTCGATCATCTCGAGCAAGCGAAATTGCAATTGACCAGGGAGCCCCGTGCTTTGCCCACCCTGCTCATCGACCCTGTGGTAAAAGACCTCTTCGCCTTCCGCTTCGAGCACTTCAGTTTGACGAATTACGATCCTCATCCGCATATCAAAGCCAGCGTCAGCGTATGATCATCAGTGCTATTGCCGCTGTCGCGGAGAACGGTGTGATCGGCAACAAGGGCGACCTGCCTTGGCGGCTGCCCGATGACATGAAGTTCTTTCAGCGCACCACGTTGAACCACCACATCATCAGCGGAAGAAAGAACTACGAGAGCATTCCCGAGCAATTCCGCCCACTGCGGGATCGCGTGAACCTGGTTGTAACAAGGGACATCAATTTCAAAGCACCTGGAGCCTGGGTTTGTGCTTCACTCGAAGCAGCCATCGATATTGCCCGCGTGGCGGATCAAAAGGAGGTCTTCATCATCGGCGGCGGGCAGTTGTACACCGAAGCGTTCGAGAAAAAACTCATTACCCGATTGTACCTCACTACCGTGCATGGCAAACCCAAGGGCGATGTGAAGTTCCCGGACATTGGAAAGGGCTGGAAGGAAGTTTGGACGGAAAAACACGAGAAGGACGCCCGCCACCAATATGCCTTCACGTTCAAAGTTCTGGCGGCGATCTGAACCGGATCAAACCCTTTCCACGTTCAACGGTCACAACACCCAGAAACCCAGAAACGCTATGATCTCGAAAAAACACCTCGCCATGGCCGCCTGCACCATGCTGCTGCTCGCTGCGTGCAAGAAGGACAAAGAAGAAGAGTTGGACCTGGACTACACTGCGGCCAGTGACAACGCCCGGTCAGACGATGCGTTCGATGACATGATGGCACAAGTTGATGTGGCCGCCACCAATGGCGGGTTGCGCGGAATGGATGATGGCTGCGATCCAGCGATCACCATTGACACCATTGCGATGCCCCATACACTGGACATCGATTTCGGAACGGTGAACTGCGAAGCCACCAACGGTCGCGTTCGCAGGGGCATGATCCATGTCACATTCACTGGGCCATACCGTGCCCAGGGTACGGCGATCACCATAACTCCGGTGAACTACTACGTGAACGACAACCACGTGGAAGGCCTGAAAACCGTGACGAACATGGGCCTCAACAACGATGGGGATCTCTACTACACGGTCGTATTGGACGGCGTTGTCACCGCTGCGGATGGAAGTTGGACGCACTCACGTCATGCGGACCGCGTTCGTACTTGGATCAGTGGAAGTGACACACCTACTTGGCTCGATGATGTGTATTCGATCACTGGCGGAGGCACTGGAATCAACCGCCGTGGCATCGCATACACAACTTTGATCACCACGGCTTTGCGAGTAGAGCATGGCTGCGCATGGCGGGTTACCCAAGGCGTGGTCCAGATCACACCGGAGAACAAGCCTGTTCGCACACTGGATTATGGCAACGGTTCTTGCGACAACGTGATCACCGTTACGGTGAATGGCCAAACCTTTACCAGGATCATTGGCGGGTAGTCGTAAACGGGTTTATCCTGAAAAGGCCCTCCGTGCTGCGGAGGGCCTTTTTGCTTCACGTGTTGCAGCAGATCGTAAACGAGAGGCATAGCCCGGTCGGCTTGAGAATGTTTCTTGGCCGTTCCATCCCGGTCTTCGCCGTTCATCACGAACCGTTTGGCCCATGGCCTTTGCGAAGGCTTACTTCGTGGGTGTCGGAGTGAACTTGTTCGAGCAAGTTCATCATGCATCTGGCGGATTCTATTGATGAATTACTTCGAACGCTCTCCCATCGCCTACCGCTTGGTGCTTGTTACC
>JANNYL010000125.1:0-1341 GCA_031410075.1 Flavobacteriales bacterium | reverse complement strand
CACGCGTGCAGCGCTTCCAGCCGTAATGGCGACCTCCACCGTTGTTGCTTGGGTGGTGCTGAAGTTGTTGATGGCTAGTGTAAGGTTGGTAGTGCCTACACCCTCGCTCACCGTGCTGGTCGCTCCCACGAATGCCACCGTGGTGTTAACAACCACAGACTGAGAAACGCTCAAATTGTCCAGAGCAAAGCTTGGGCGCGAGCCTCCTCCACTTACCTGGCGCGAAGCCCAACGCAGTTGAACGATCGCCTGGTTATCGCAGGCAGATGGTAGTATAACGATCTTGTTCAGCAAATTCTGCGGAGTGGTAACACCAACACCTGTCTGAAGAGTTGTGATGTTCTGATATTCCATTCCCACCAGCGAAGTCCATGCACCTGCAACACCAACGCGGTATTGTAGCGTGACTTCGTTGATACGCGTGTTTGCTGATCCATCGTATGGATTACGGATCGTCATGATGTCGTACACCACCTGCACATTGGTATTGCCTGTTGTGTTCAGGGCTAAGCAGGTAGTTAGGTCGAGCGAACCACTGTTGAGGAAACCGATCTTGCCGTTGTAATTGTGAACGTTCCCAGAAGTGATCGAGGCCCCGCTGCTTGGTACAAGCGCCCTATCAGCGGTAGGACCAGTTGTATTGAACGCTATGCCAGGTGCAGCACTGATCGTCCAACCTTGCCAGCCAGCCGGATAAGTTGTGGCAGTGTGGAGAAGGGTCGAGAAATCCTGTGTGTATGGCAACGCTTGGGGCGTTGGGTTCGTTTGGGCAACCACATTTGCCGATACGGCAATTGCGGCCAGTCCGAAGAACCAGCGGGCACGACTGATGGTGCGTCCGAATTTGTTCATGATCGAAAGGTTTGGTTTACGGTGCGAAAGAAGGGATGCCAAGTTAACCCGCTGTTCCGCAATGCTGAACGAAAGGTTATGCACGATCCATAGCCTTTGCTGAAAGGCCGAACCACGTATCTTGACCGCGCTTCAAAACCAGCTCCAATGCGTCAATTCGTTACACTTTCGATCATTGCGACTTCGCTCACCATTTCGGCACAAACGCTGTTCACGGAAGATTTCGAAAGCAGCCCGGCCTTCACCCTCAATACCACCGATGCCAACTCGACAGTTGGCATCGCCAATACGTGGTTGGTCAACAATATCTATGCTGGCGGCAATGGCGTTGCGGACTGCTTGGGTTTCCCATTGGATTTCAGTATCGGGGCCACTGCCGGGCAGCCTGTCGGCATTACTACTCCGAACGGGAATTACCTGCACACCGCTAGCACCGTGGCGATCAGCAATGGCATCCAATGTTGTTCGTTCGGCGCTGCCGATGGTTTT
>JANNYL010000124.1:0-2856 GCA_031410075.1 Flavobacteriales bacterium | reverse complement strand
TCGGTAGCTGAGCCACCGCTCAATGACCTGTCCATGCACAGCAGTTCAAATACTGAAGGCTATTGTTTGTTGCAAGTGACCGGCCGGGTGGATAGCAACGCAGATGGTGTGGTGGATGAAACGGATCAACGGTTCAGCCATCGATGCATTGGCGACGATCTTTTTTCCGCTTACGCTACCGAGGTACACGCGAACCTTCCAGAAAGTGGCGAGCTTACTGGATGGCTGCCGGTTGACATGCGGATCCTGCTTTCTGACATCGATCTATTGAACACGCCTTCCTCCACAGGTAGTGGATCCGTGAATGCCGCATGGATGCAACGCCTGAAGAACTCTATGGAACAAGAACATTGACCCCCGCTACCTACGAAACCCTTAATCCGACCACATGATCATGAAACAGTACGTACTCCTTGGTGCGATGGCTTCCACTGCGTTGGCTGCCCATGGCCAAATGGTGATCGACCGATACCTCACCGATCCGCTCACCTATACCAACATCGTTACCAGCACCGACCAGGTGACAATGCCACGCGACCTCGACTTCAAACCCAATAGTAACGAGCTGTGGGTGATGAACAAAGGCACAGCCAGCAGCGGTGGCTCCATGGTGATCGTGAAGAACGCGGGGTTGCCCGGGCAGACCGATGTATACAAGAAGGACACGCACAGCAGTCACTTCATGATCCAAGCCAGTGCCATGGCCTTCTCACCGAATGGCGAGTGGGCGGCGGTGAGCGAAGTGCAGAACACAGCATCACCCACCAGCACCTTCATGGGGCCGGCGCTTTGGAGCGCTGACCCGAACATCTTCGCCACGGTCTTCCAGAACGATTGGGTGAGCGGCCTTCCCCTTGGCAGCCACTTGGACATGCTGCATCAGAGCCCTTACGCGATGGGCATAGCCGCGGACTCGCTCAAAGTGTACTGGGTCATGGACGGCCACTTCGGAAACATCGTGCGCTATGATTTCGTGCAGGACCATGGCCCCGGCTACGACGACCACGGTGCGGGCAAGATCTGGCGCTACATCGATGTGCCAGTAACACGTGTGGCGAATATCCCTAGCCACATGGTGCTCGACAAGGTGAACGGATGGCTCTACTTCATCGATGGTGGCACGAAGCAGATCAAACGCATGGACGTTAACAGCGGGTCGATCACCGGCAACCTCACGGTGCCTTCAACCTCCAACGAACCGCTAGCGAGCTACAAGAAGGTGGAAGGCGCGACCGTAGAGATCGTGGACACGTGGGCTACTGGTCAGCCTTGCGGCATGGACTATGTGCAGGGCCGCTTGATCGTGAGCGACAACACCAACGGTGATATTCACCTGTACGATGTGAGCGGAACACCGACACACATCGGTATGATCCCAACAGGCCAGTCGGGCATCATGGGCGTGAAAGTGGGCCCCGACGGACGCATCTGGTTCGTGAATTTCACTGGTAATAAAGTGGTGCGCATAGACCCACTGCCCGTGATGAACGACGCCGCGATCACTACCATCGTGGCACCGGTTACAGTAGCAACTGACCCTGACTTCTATTCCACAGCTGCGGATGTGTGTGCTGCATCGATCACTCCGGTGGTTACGCTGGCCAATATGGGCAGCAACGACCTGATGACGGCCGATATCCACTTCCACATCGATGGCGGTGCGGCCACCATGTTCTCCTGGTCCGGTATGCTGGCGCCCGGTGCAACCGTTGATGTCACGTTGCCCGGTATTGCGATCACCAATGGTGCACACCAGCTGAACGTGTGGGCCGAGATGCCCAATGGCACGGACGATAGCAATCCGTTGAACAATGAGCAGCAGGGCAGCTTCCGGGCCATTGATCCCATACAGAGCATCCCTTTCAACGAAGGTTTCACCTCCACCACCTTCCCGCCGACAGGTTGGAACTACGTGCATTTCAATCCGAACAACAAGATGACCCGCAGTACCGTCAGCGCTTTTGGCAATGGAAGTGGTTCCATGAAGATGGACCACTACTCAGGCAGCATGGATATCACCGGCCAGCTGGACTACCTGATGATGCCGCGCGTGGACCTCTCTATTGCGACGACGGGAACGACCTTGGATTTCGCTGTGGCCTACAAACAGTACAATACCGGGCTCAGCGAGCGTCTGATGGTGAAGGCCTCCACGGACTGTGGTGGAACCTGGACAACGCTCTACGATAAGGAAGGCGCCCTGCTCGCCACCGCCACTCCGAGCACTGCGGCATTCACGCCAACGGCGGCACAATGGCGCACGGACTTCGTGGACCTGTCCAGCGTTCTCGGACAATCGGACGTGCTCTTCATGTTCGTTACCGAAAGCAACTTCGGCAACAACATGTACCTCGATGATGTCCGCATCGCAAATACGGTCGGCATCAGCGAGAGCGGCCCGCTCCTGTTCAATATGTACCCTAACCCTGCAAGTGAGATCCTCCATATCGTTGCCGGCAGCCTTCAAGGACCGATAGAGGTGGCCATTGTGGATGCTGCGGGACGTACGGTATCCACTGCCCGTTCCACGGCTGTTGCCTCCAATGGTCCATTGGATATTCCGCTCGACAGGATCGCCAATGGCACATACACCGTTGTGGTGCGATCGAACACTATCAGCGGAGCCAAACCACTGGTAGTGCTCAATGCGCTGAACAAATAACGAAGGCGAACATCCTGGCCATGAGAACCAACACCATGCTATCGGCGCTTATGCTGTCCGCGGTATTCGCGAGTTGCTCCAGTATTCCCAATGCACGTGAGGCAGAGGTCAGCATCAATGGCAACTGCGACCAATGCGAGGAAACGATCGAAAAGGCTGCGCTCATCGAGGGCGTGGCCGATGCCGACTGGGAC
>JANNYL010000123.1:0-18233 GCA_031410075.1 Flavobacteriales bacterium | reverse complement strand
CCTCCCATAAGCGATCCGTACAGGGTGCTGTTCAACGGGTGTGCTGAGATGATGCAGCCGCCCGAACTACAGCCAATGAACGACCAGTAGAACCAGCCACACACGCCGCCTACCAACACGCCTATCGCGATGAAGACCCAGTGGTGTTTCACTTCTTCTTGGTGCTAAGGCCGAAGGGCAAATACAAGGGACAAAAACTGATGAAACCTGTTACCGCGAAGATCGCGGCAAATACCAGCAGTACAATGCCCAGTGTGCCTGTCAGCTTACCGCTGAAATACAGCGCCGCGATGATCACGGCGATGACCAGTCTCACGATACGGTCAACACTTCCCATATTCTGTTTCATGTTCTATCCTATTTGGAATGGGCGAATTTCGGACGATCACATGCAGCTATCAGTGACGATCGTCACAGTAGAGCGAATTCTGACCAACGCGTGGTGCGGATTCATTGGCGAACCAGAGGCACCTTTGCGTCCGCGACGAACACGCCCTCCGATGGCCGAATTGCTGATCGACCTCTACAAGACGAAGGATCCCTATTCCGGCCTTGGGCAATTCTCGTTGAATTTCGCACAAGCAATTATTGAACACCCACGAGCCGGCCAACGGGTGACTTTCCTTCGCCCGCGCGAATTCAGCTTGCCCATAAGTGAGGACTACCACCAAGTGCAAGCGAACGCCTTGATGCGTTACTTGCCGAACATGCATCGGAAGTATGATCTCTGGCACAGTTTGCACCAGTTTCCTGCCCATCAGTCGCCGAAAGGGAGCCGAACCATTCTTACGGTGCATGACCTCAACTTCTTGGTAGATAAGTCACCCTCCAAGGCTGAACGATACCTCGCGGAATTGCAGCACAACCTCGACCGCGCATTCGCTGTAACGGCTATTTCGAACTACACGCGAACACAATTGGAGGAGCATACCAATCTCCGTGGCAAACCGGTCCATGTCATTCACAACGGTGTTCGACAGGATATTTATCCGAATGCCGAACGACCGGCATTCATGGATGATCGGCCGTTTTTTTTCGCGATCGGGGTTTTCAAGCAAACGAAGAACCTGCACTCATTGATCCCGTTGATGGAGTATTTCCCCGACCATCAGTTGGTGATCGCCGGTAACAATGCAACAAGTTATGGCATGGAGGTCCGGCGGCTGATCAAGGACGCGGATCTTGAACAACGAGTTCACTTGCCAGGAACCATAGACGACCGATCGAAATATTGGCTCTACGCGAACTGTGAAGCCTTCCTTTTTCCTTCCCTGGCCGAAGGGTTCGGTATGCCGGTGGTCGAGGCCATGAGCGTTGGTGCTGCTGTTTTCCTCAGTCGGCGATCAAGTGTTCCAGAGGTCGGTGGTGATGCGGCCAGTTATTTCGATGACTTTGCACCGAAAAGCATGGCCACTACCATTCAACAGCATTTGCAAAAGCGGAACGCTGGTATCTCGGCGGATCAGGATCGTGTACGAGCGCATGCGGCGCGGTTCAATTGGGCAAATTGCATTGGCCAATACCAGGACCTGTACGAGCAAGTGCTCCGCGTATAAGCGCTTCCGAGTGCTGGTTCCCTTGCGTTCTAGAATGGGAAGCCGGTCAGCAGTTAGGAGGTATGAGGTGTTCTAGGGCAAGCACGGTTCAGATCCAAACGAGCGTTCCTGCTCCGAGCCATCAGGTTATACTGAAACCTGGAGCAAGCAACAATTACGCGTTCGGTTCTAGAACGCCCTTGCCTTTCGGTGATCGCACGGCCTGTAGCAAGAAGGAGAAGACGTGCTGCAACAATTGGTCGGTGAGCGTGGTTCGTCCACGCACGACCTTCGCGGTGATGCGTAGCCTCTCGCGTACCGTTTGGATCCTTTCGCTGATCAGCCTGTTCACCGACACGGCGAGCGAGATGCTGTATCCCGTGATGCCGATCTATTTGAAGAGCATCGGTTTCGGCATCGTGCTGATCGGTATGCTCGAAGGTGTTGCGGAAGCCACGGCCGGGTTGAGCAAGGGCTACTTTGGCATGTTGAGTGACCGACTCGGCCGACGCGCTCCTTTCGTGCAGGCGGGCTATGCCCTCAGCGCCCTCAGCAAGCCGATGATGGCCGTGTTCATCGCGCCGTTGTGGATCTTCTTCGCGCGCACGATCGACCGCCTGGGCAAGGGCCTGCGCACCGGCGCGCGAGATGCGATGCTCAACGACGAGGCCACCCCCGCCACCAAGGGGCGCGTGTTCGGCTTCCATCGCAGCATGGACACGTTGGGCGCGGTGTTGGGGCCGTCATTGGCGTTGGTGTATCTCTACTTCCGTCCGGGCGATTATGTGCCCTTGTTCTTCATCGCGTTCGCACCTGGGCTGTTGGCCATCATTGCCAGCATGCTGCTGAAGGACAAAGAGGTGAAGGAGAAGCAAGCCGTTGCACCGTTGAAGTTCTTCGGAACCATCGGGTATTGGCGGACAGGTCCAGCTGCGTATCGCAAGCTCACCATCGGGCTGCTGCTCTTCGCGCTCTTCAACAGCAGTGATATGTTCCTTTTGCTGCAGGCCAAGAACGCTGGGCTCAGCGACACCGGAACCATCGGCGTGTACATTTTCTACAACCTGGTGTATGCGATCGCCTCCTATCCGCTCGGCGTGCTTGCCGACCGTATCGGGGTGAAGCGCGTGTTCGTGGTGGGACTCATGCTCTTCGCACTCGTGTATCTTGGCATGGCCATGGCGCACGGGCTTGCCATGATCGCGATATTATTTATCGGGTATGGGCTGTACGCCGCTGCCACGGAAGGCATCGCAAAGGCCTGGATCGGCAGCATCGTGCCACGCACTGAGACGGCTTCGGCCATTGGGACCTACGCGGGCCTCCAGAGCATATGCGCGCTGGCGGCGAGTTCCTTCGCCGGGCTGATCTGGTTCACCTTCGGGCCGGGGGTCACCTTTGTCCTCACCGCCATGGTCGCGGTGCTCGTGCTGCTTTACGTTGCGCTGATGGTGCCAGCCCCGGAATGAACGACCGCTCGCAGCCGGTCCTGTCAGCTTCCGTATTTCAGCAACATGCCGAGCTGCCCTGCGTGGTAGGCCGTGTGTGTTACGATCCGCCCCAGCGCCTCGGCCTTGGTTTTCTTCCCGAACTCCTTCGTCTCGATCACCATGTCCCAGTCGGCATCGGATGTCGCTTCGATCGCGCGGCGCAGCGTGTCGGCGCTCTCCTGAACGTAAGCATTCAACGCGTCCAGATCGGTCCATTCGCCGGTGTCGTGCTGCTTCGCCACCGTGCTCGCATGCACCTGCAGACCTTCCAGTTTGAACACGTTCTTCGCGAAAAGCAGTTCCACATCGCCGATGTGGCGCACGAGGAAGCCGATGCTGTTGGGGCCGGGCGCGAGTTTCTTCGACAGGTCGTCACCGGTGAGCTTCTGCAGCAGGTTGGTGAAGCGGGTGCGGCCTTCGGTGAACAGGGCAAGAAAGCAAGCGGTGCGCGGATCCATGGCGAAGAAGGTTACCAGAATTTCAGGAAGATACCGATGTAGTACACGCCGGTGAGAATGAAGACCACGCCCGCCCCCGTGCGCATCACTTTCTCGATGCGCTGTACGGCGTTGAACACACGGCTCAGTTGGTTCGCGCTGTAGGCCATGATGCCAGCGAAGATCAGTACGGGCAGGCCGGTGCCCACGGCGAAGATGATGGGCAGGTGCAGGCCACCGGTAGGTGCCAGCGTCATCGGAATGAGCGAACCGAAGTAGAGCGCGCCACTGTACGGGCAGAAGGCCAATGCGAACAGCAGGCCCAGCATGAAGGCGCCGAGGTGGCCTTTGTCCTTGACGCGGTCAGTGAGCTTTTCGAGCAGGCCACCGCCCGTGCCGGAGCCGATCTTGATCACGTTGAGCAGCACCAGGCCGATGCCGATGAGGATGGGGCCGAGGTAAAGCTCTCCATTGCTCTGGAAGAAACGCGCCACATGGAACTTGCTGGCACCCCAATAGAGCGCCATGCCGATGACGGTGTAACTGAAGGCGCGGCCGAGCGTGTACAGCAGGCCGCTGATGAGCATGGCACGCGGGTGCTTCAACTCGCGGCCGATGTAGGCCGTGGCGCTGATGTTGGTGGCCAGCGGACAGGGACTAATGGCCGTAAGCAGGCCCAACGCGAAGGCCGCGAGCACGGGCGCTTCACGCGCCATGGCCAGGTCGCGCAAGCCCTCCATCAGAGTTTCTCGCGCAGGCGCTGCGCCAGCTCGGTCTTGAACTTGGCTTCGTCGTTGGCGTTCAGGAAGGCCCACTCGGTGAGGTCCACCTTTTCGGCCTTGCCGTTCTTCAGCACGCTGAGGAAGAGCGAGGTACCGTACGCACCGTATTCCTCGGCGATGGCGGCGTTGGCCTTCTCTTCCACGTTCACCGTGCGGAAGGTGATGGTGCCCGCCTTGTACTGCGCGGCGAAGGTGATCTCCAGCACTTCGCGCGACAGGCGCTCCATGGTGAGGCAGGTGGCGCAGCGGTGCTCGGTGTGGAACTCTATCACATCGATGTGCGCGCCGGTGGTGGCCGTCGCTTTCGCGGGCTGTTGGGCATTGCCCTGGCAGGCGGTGAACAGCAGGCCGATGGTGAGGATGGAGAGGTGGAGCAAGTGTTTCATGGTCGTTTCACAAGATGACGTTGAACAGGTAACCAATGAGGATGATGAAGACGGTGACCGTGCCGAAAAAGATGGCGATCATCTTCCAGCTCATCACTTTCTTCAGCAGCATGGCCTCGGGAACGGACAGGCCCACCACGGCCATCATGAAGGCGATGGCGGTGCCGATGGGGATGCCCTTCTGCACCAGCACTTGGATGATGGGCAACACACCGGCGGCGTTGGAGTACATGGGCACACCGAGGATCACGGCCAGGGGCACGGCCAACGGATTGTCCTTGCTGATGTATTTCTCGAAGAAGCCGGTGGGGATGAAGCCGTGCATGGCCGCACCGATGGCGATGCCGATGAGCACATAGGGCAGCACACCTTTCACGATGCCCAGTGCTTCGCGGGCCGCACCGGGGAGGCGTTGCACGAAGGTCAGCTTCTCTTCCGCGTAGGCTTCCTCCATGTGCGCCTGCTTCATTACGCCCTGCACCCAATCACTGAGCAGCGGTTCCAGCTTCAAGCGGCCCAGCACGTAGCCACCCACAGTGCCCAGCAGGATGCCGCTGACGGCGTAGATCACCGTGGCCTTCAGGCCGAACATGCCGACGAACATGGCCAAGGCCACTTCATTCACCAACGGCGAGGTGATCAGGAAGGCGAAGGTGACACCCAGCGGAATACCGCCTTTCACGAAGCCGATGAAGAGCGGCACCGAGCTGCACGAGCAGAAGGGCGTGATGGCCCCGAAGGTGGATGCCATCACATACTCGCCGCCGTAGAGCTTGTTGCGGGAAAGGAAGTTGCGGATGCGATCGATGGGGAAGTAAGCGTTCACGATCCCCATGAAGAAGGTGACGAGGAAGAGCAGCAGCAGGATCTTCACGGAATCGTAGAAGAAGAAGTGCAGCGCCTGGCCCCAATGAGTGTCCGCACCCAAGCCGATGGTGTCGTACACCAGCCACACGAAGAGATGGTCGAGCCAGTCGAACATGGCGTTCAGCGCAGCAACTGCACGATCTCGTCCACGCTGGGAACGCGGCCTTTGATCTTCACCACCTCATCGATCACCAGCGCTGGCGTGGTGAGGATGTTGTAGCGCATCATCTCCTGGATATCCTCCACCTTGATCACCTCGGCCGACACACCGCTCAATTTCACCGCTTCTTCAGCGTGGGCAACAGTGACCTTGCATTTTGCGCAGCCTGCGCCAAGCACTTTGATGGTCTTCATGGTCTCGTGGATCGATGAGGTCGAGGGTTTCACTTGAGCAGTTCCTTGAACAAGGACCGCGCATGCTTGTAGTTCTCCTTGTTGATGCAGTACTTGATCTTCGGTGGCAGGATCTCGCCTTGTATGAGCCCTGCTTCTTTCAGCGCTTTCAGATGCTGGCTGATGGTGCTCTGCGCCATGGGTATCTCTTCGGTGAGGTCGCCGTTGTAGCAACAGGCACGGTCGGCCAGCAGCTTCAGGATGCGGATGCGCACAGGATGTCCCAGCGCTTTCGCATAACGGGCAACCTCTTCCTCCTGCATGGTATAGTCGATATCGATGGCGGTGCGCAGCATCACTTTTTCTTCGAGGGCTTGTCAGTAGGCGCAGTGGCTTTGGGTGCTCCAGAACAGCAACCTGCGGCCTTCTGCGCTGGTGTGCAATTTGCGGTGCCCTTGCCATCACTACAGCAGCCGGCTTTGCCGGTTCCGCTCTTCTTCACGGGCATACCTGCTTCTTGCCATGCGTAGAGGCCGCCCTCCAAGGAGGTCACATCCGTGTAACCGAGCTTTGTCAGTTCCTCCACCGCCTTGGCGCTGCGTCCTCCGCTTCGGCAAACCACGATCACCGACTTGTCCTTCGGGATCTCATTGGCGCGTTTCGTCACATCCGCCAACGGGATGTTCACCAGATGCGGCACATCGTAGGCCAGTTGGGCCAGTTCCTCGGGCTCGCGCACGTCGACGACCAAGGTGCCTTCCTTGGCAAGCAACATGGTCTTGGTGGGTTCGCTAGTGATCGCAGGTTCCTGAGCGCATGCAGTGTTCGCAACGGCCAAGGAAGTGGCGAACAGTAGGGCGGTAAGGTGGAAGCGCATGGCGGATTGTTTGTTCATCGCAAATGGACGATGGATAGGGCGCCTGCGGCGTGACTAATGTCACATGGCACCAGAATAGGGATCGGTCGGGCCGTTCGGATCCATATCGGCTCCGATGTATCGAAGCGTGCGGATCATGTCAGGCGGAACCGCACCATCCGTTTCAACGCGAAATTCACCAGGCCGATCAGCACCGGTACTTCGATCAAGGGCCCCACCACGGCCGCGAAGGCCTGTCCGGAGTTGAGCCCGAACACCGCGATGGCCACGGCGATACCCAGTTCGAAGTTGTTGCTGCCCGCGGTGAAAGCCAGCGTCGTTGATTCCTTGTAGCTGCCACCGAGCCGTTTTACCAGGTAGAAGGTGGCCAGGAACATGAGCAGGAAGAAGATCGTCAGGGGCAAGGCCACGCGCAGAACATCGAACGGAATATCCACGATCATGCGGCCCTTCAGGCTGAACATCACCACGATCGTGAAAAGCAGGGCGATTAGCGTGATGGGTGCGATGGCGGGAATGAAGCGTTGCATGTACCATTCCTCACCCTTCCAGCGAGCAAGTACAGAGCGAAGCAGGAAGCCGACAGCGAACGGGATACCGAGGTAGATGAGCACGGTGCGCGTGATCTCGGCGATGCTCACGTCCACGGTATATCCTTCCACACCGAAGATCGGCGGTAGCACGGTGACGTACAACCACGCGTAACTACTGTAGAAGAGGATCTGCAGGATGCTGTTCAGCGCGACCAGTCCTGCGGCGAGTTCACGATCGCCCTGCGCGAGGTCATTCCACACCAGCACCATCGCGATGCAAGGCGCCAGCGCGATGAGCATGACACCGGAGAAGTACTCCGGCATGGTCCGCAGAAAGACCAGCGCGAGCCCGAACATCAAGGCCGGACCGACGATCCAGCTCATGAACAAACCGGTGCCCAGCACGCGCCGGTGTTTGAACACGCTGGGCAGTTTTGTGTAGTCCACTTTCGCCAATGGCGGGATCATCATCAGGATGAGGCCGATGGCCAGCGGGATGTTGGTGGTGCCACTGGACGCGTCGTTGATGGAAGCGGTAACACCCGGCAGGAAGTAGCCGATGGCCACGCCCACGAGCATCGCCGCGAAGATCCAGAGCGTCAGGAAGCGGTCCAGGAAGGAGAGGCGCTTCTTCATAGGACGAGCACATGGCGTTCAACGAAGTCGCGGCAGTAGTCCTTGATCTCGTGGCGCACGCGGCGGAACGCGTCCATGACCTCTTCCTCCGAGCCCTTCACTCTGGCCGGGTCCGGAAAGTCGTGATGATGCTTCGCGCCATGACCCGGAAACACCGGACAGGCCTCACGCGCATTGTCACAAACGGTGATCACGTGATCAAAGGCGATGTCGCGGTATTCATCCACATTGTTCGACGTGTGGTGGCTGATGTCGATGCCATCCTCCTTCATCACCGCGATGGCGCGGCGGTTCACGCCATGTGTTTCCACACCCGCGCTGTACACCTCGGCGCGCCTGCCGGCGTAGTGTTCCAGGTAGCCGTGGGCCATCTGGCTCCGGCAGCTGTTGCCGGTGCAGAGCACAAGGATCTTCATGGCTTCTTGCGGAATGCGCAGAACAGGAAATTCTGCGTGGTATTGAAAGGAGTTACATGATCAACAGTGAAGCACTTGATGCGTTCGCAGATCGCCTGCAAGCGCCCCACCATTTCCGCCTCGCTGTAACGATGCACCGGGATCCCGCTGCACTTCTCCGGACCGTTCTCGCTGAAGGTGGCCAGGATCAGCAGGCCACCGGGCTTCAGGTATTCGCCCATACGAAGCAAGTAGTCTTCCACCGCTTGGTCGTTGGTGAGGAAATGGAACACCGCCCGATCATGCCACACATCGAATAACACGGGTGCGGTAAACCGCGTGGCATCCGCTTCGATCCAGAGCACGTCATCTCCACGCGCCCCGAGCCGTTCCTGCGCTTTTCTCAAGGCGGTACCACTGATGTCGAGGACAGTGATGTCCGTGTAGCCGCGATCCAATAGATGATCCACCAGTTGACTATCACCGCCGCCGACGTCGATGATGCGTGCGTCCTTGGGCACATCGTATTGCTCGAACAACTGCAAGGAGACCTTCGGCATGGCTTGGAACCAGCTCACTTCCTGCGGCCCTTTGCGGTCGTAGATGGACTCCCAATGCAGTTTGGGGTCGAATGGTGCTGATGGTGTGTTCATGGTGGATGAGTTCAGCAGCAGCTGCTATCGGGGCCGCAGCACGCGGCTTTCAGTTCGGTTTTTTCGGCAAGCACGGCCGGCTTTGTCGCCGCCACGGTGATACTGAAGATGCCTGTACCGCTGGCGCGGAAGGCGGCGATCTCTTCGGCGCTGAGGTAGTTGGAGAGGATATCGTCCGGCAGGTTGATCGCCTTGCGCTTCTGGATGGTGACCTGCTCGAAGCCGAGGTCGTGCACGATGCCCATGTACTCCGATTCCTGCAGCGCACCACTTACGCAACCAGCGTACATCTCGGCCGCCTTGCGGATGTTCTCCGGCAGTTGGCCGCGCAGAACGATGTCGCTGATGTTGAAGTGCCCACCCGGCTTCAGTACGCGTAGCACTTCGCTGAACGCCTTGCGCTTGTCAGGTACCAGGTTCAGTACACAGTTGCTCACGGCAACGTCGACCATGTTCGCCGAAAGCGGGAGCGCTTCGATGTCGCCCTGGCGGAATTCCACATTGCTGTAGCCCAGCTTGGTAGCATTCGTTCGCGCCTTCGCGATCATCTCGGGAGTGAAGTCCACACCGATCACGCGGCCGTCCTCACCGACCTCAGCGCGAGCCACGAAGCAGTCGTTGCCAGCACCGGAGCCCAGGTCGAGCACCGTGTCGCCCGGCTTGATACCCGCGGACTGCGTCGGTAAACCGCAACCGAGGCCGAGGTCGGCGTCAGGTGCGTAGCCTTTCAGTTCCGTGTAATCATCGCTCATGATGGTGTAGGCCTCCGTGGTGCAGCCACCCGCGCCGCAGCAGCTGCTGGCGTTGGTGCCTTTGTCCTGGAGGGCGATCTCCGCGTACTTGGCGCGGACCATGTCTTTGGTTTCCTGGGCTTTCATGGGTTTGTCATGCCGGGCTTGACCCGGCATCGCGTTAGGTCAGCAGCAGTTGCTGGTGATCGGTTTGAATGAGGTGAAGAGAATGGTAAAGGCAGCCTGCGCTTTTGCCCAAGCCTTGGGTTCGATGCAGTAGCAAACACTGGTACCTTCCACGGTGCCGGTGATCAACCCTGCATCCTTCAGTTCACGCAAGTGCTGGCTGATGGTGGCTTGCGCCAGCCCGAGTTCATCCACCAGACTTCCACAGACGCAGGTATTGCGCTTGAGCAGGTATTGAAGGATGGCGATGCGCGCCGGATGGCCCAGCACGCGGGCCCATGTGGCCAGTTGGTTCTGATTGGTCGTGAACAGATCGGTCTTGGTGACGCCCATGGTCTTGCCTTATAGATCGCAATATTACGATGATAAGTGATCCATCGTAACATAACGATGAAAATAAATAATTGCTGGGAATCCTGCCTTGGTTGTTGTGGCGGATCCGTGCTTCAGGTTTGTTCGCTAGCGATCTCCCTTGGGCAGGTAGCGAACTCAGGCCTCGGCGAAGTCCGTATCAGACGGCCATTGTGTGCTCCGGAGTCCGCTATTAGAAAGCCCGGATCCGCAATATGTGGTTCCGGCTCAGAGCGCCTTGAGCAACTCCTCGCCGAATTCCTTTACCTGCCATTTGCTCAATCCGGAAATGCCGCCAAGGGCTTGCACATCCCCTGGCAAGAGCCGAGCAATGTCTGCAAGCACATGGTTTGGGCACACGATACCTTGTCGCAAGTCGCGCGCAATGCCGATCTGGTCACGCTTGTTCTTCAATCGTTTCAGACGGTCTTCGTAGTCGTCGTCGTGTTCGTAGCGCTTGGCCTTGGGTACGCGTGGCCATTCCTCTTTCGGCAACGCTAGACCTCTTTCAATGGCGCTCATGATCGCGGGACCATTGCGTGCAATGATGCTTTCACCAACACCTTTCCTGCTCGCAAAGGACTGAAGATCCGCGGGTGGTTCCTTGCTCGCATCAAGCATTACGTCGTTGCCGATCACCATGAACGGTGCGCGATCAAGCTTCTCGGCTACGCTTTCGCGCCATGCATGCAGTTCACGCAGCACAGCAAGCTGGCGAGGCTTCAGGGCTTTAGCACCTTTGATCCGCAAGAACGCAGGTTCTTCTTCTACCTGTGCGAACGGAATGTGGACCAGCGCCTCGAACTCTTCCTGCGCCCAGGTCATTCGTTCCTTTGTTTCCAACTCTTTTTTCAGAATGTCCCGCAAGCCGATGAGGTATGTGGTGTCCATTGCTGCGTAGGCCAGCATCTCTGCTGAAAGCGGGCGTTTGCTCCAATCGGCTTTCTGGAATTTCTTGTTCAGCTCAACGCCGAAGTGCTTCTTCAAATTGGCGGCGAGACCGAGTTCCGGCTCATTGAGCAGTTCCACGCTGATCATCGTGTCAAACACGTTCACTGCGCGAAAGCTCCACATCTTCTTCAACATCCGCAGATCGTAGTCGGCATCATGGATCACCCATTCGATCTTCGGGTCTTCCAATGCTTTGCCAAGCGAGCTCATGTCGTCTATGGCGAGCGGATCGATCAGCCAGGTCTTGTCGCGTGTGCTGAGTTGGATCAGGCAGATGCGCTCCTTGTACCGATGGAAACTGCTCGCTTCGGTATCCAACGCAAGGATGGATTCTTTGCGAAGTATCGCCATGAGCTTTGCGAGCTCATCTGTATTCGTAATAAGCGTGAAGGGGCTGGACAAGAGTTGGGTGCTACGTACAAAGATCCTGTTCAGTGGGCGCCGAAAGAAGTTCCTCTCGCTGGTCTGTTAACGGTTCAACGTTGATGTTTTCCCACCAAACGCACCAGGCTGGCCACATGCGCCCAAAGCACCAAGGGCACGATCAGGGCAGGAAGCAATATGTATGGAGTGGCCAGTACCAACACGTTCGGGTGGTCGAAGTTGATCCGCTGAATGGAGGAGGGGAGACTGAGAACCGCGGTTATTACCACAACGAGGAGCAACGCCAAGCAGGCCAGGTTCCATGCCAACTGCACCTTCCGGCTCGGTGGGCTTTTGCCCAGCATCCAGGCTACCATGAATGCAGCGCTGATGCCGCTAAGGATATCGAAGTTGAAGCCGCTGTATGTCATTCCTTGGGGCACCAAACCCTGAACGTAGCCCTCGTGCAACGTCAGTTCAACAGGAATGCGCGCTACATGGATCATCATCAAGGCCACAGGATCGAGGTTCGAAAGCCAGTTTCGCCCAGGCTTGGTTATCACCGTGGCGAGCAAAGCGATCAGAACGGGTGCGAACACCAGCATTTGTGGTGGTGGAAAACTTGTTTCGTTCGTGTAGAACCCCTTCGATGCCAGTGCCCATTGTACGGTGCCCAAGACCACTAGGCCAATAAGGAACGCTCGACTGCGTGAGGCTGCCAATGCCCAGAAAAGACACCAGATAACCGCAAAAAGGAAGAGGGCCTCTATGGTTGTCGCCATTTCCGATCGGGTTGTGGAAGATCGATCAACCCAGTTCGAAACTACGCATGCTGATGTTACCCATTTCGATGCCGCGGTAGATCTCCTTTGACTCCTCGTCCTTTCCGCTCGCACCGAGCGTGTAGAGAAGCGGTAAGTAGTGGTCGCTGGTGGGGTGAGCAAGGCGAGCCACGCTACCGAGTTGCTCGTAATCCACAAGCGCTTGATCGTTCCTCTTGGTCACGTTCTCCTTCACATAATTGTCGAACTCCACCGCCCAATCATACGCTGCGGCGTTCTCGCCTTCGTTCCATTTCAAACGCCCTAAGTTGTGTACCACGTTGCCACTGCCTATGATCAGAATGCCTCTGTCGCGTAGCGTTCGCAATTCCTGGGCGAGGGCGTAGTGGTAGGCGGTCGGTTTGCCCCAGTCGATGCTCAGTTGGAATACGGGTACATCGGCTTTCGGAAAAATGTGCACGAGAATACTCCAAGCTCCATGATCAAGGCCCATCTCGTGATCCTCGTGCAGTCGCACACTTTTCACATTCGCAATGGCTGTTCTTGCTTCTTCTGGCGCACCGGGCGCAGGGTATTGCACGGCGAACAACTCATTCGGAAATCCTTCGAAGTCATGGATCGTGGTAGGCTTCGGGTTTACCGCCACAAAGCTGCTGCCAGGTGTAAGCCAATGCGCGCTTACCATCAATACGGCCTTGGGTTTTTCAATTCGTTCGCCCAGCAACTTCAGGTGTTGCGTGAAGTTGTTGTCCAAGATCGCATTCATCGGGTTGCCATGGCCAATGAAGATGCTGGGCATGCGCGTGCTGGGCTTGCCGGATCGAGCATCGCTTAGAAAATCTTTTGCTGAGAGCCGGGCAGTGCTTGCGCGGGCAGAAGCGATCGAACCGGTGAAATGGCGACGGTGCATGTTTTACGTCCAGAAGAAATGGCGCGGGCGGGGGCAAAGATCCGCGTGTTGCGCTCTGTTGGCTTTGAACTACTTCACCCAACCTCACACAAACTTCTCACCCCACTCGCTCGCTGATTCAGCAACGAACTGCTTCACTTTTTGTTCGTCGTGTTTGCGCACCACCAATAGCACATCCCTTGTGCTTACAACGATGAAGTCTTCCAAGCCCTGCAGTACCACGAGGCGATCATCTTGCACATGTACCATCGTGTCGGTGCAATCGTGCAACCTCACCAGTTCCCCAATTGTCGCGTTGCCTTGATCATCCTTTGGAACATGCGTGTACAAGCTGCCCCATGTTCCCAGGTCGCTCCAGCCGAAATCGCCGGGCACAACGAACACATTGCCCGCCTTCTCCATCACGCCGTAGTCTATGCTGATGCTTTCACACGAGGAGTATACTTCCGCAATGAATTTTTTCTCGGCACTGGTGCCATAGGCTGAAGCACCAGCGTCGAATGTTTTCTCCATCTCCGGTAGGTGCAATGCGAACGCACTGTGCAGACTTTTGGCGGTGGCAATGAAGATGCCGCTGTTCCACAAGAACTCGCCGCTTTCCATGAATTTCACCGCAGTTGCATGGTCAGGCTTCTCGCGGAAGTTGGCCACCTTTTTCACCTTCGGATCCACCGTGCTCTTCCCTTCTGTGAATTGGATGTATCCGTATCCGGTGTCTGGCCTGCTGGGCTTGATGCCGAGCGTTACAATGCAATCACCGCTGTCAGCTTGGGCCAAGGCCGTTCGGATAATGTCGTGGAACTCGTGCTCTTTCATCACCAAGTGGTCGCTGGAGGCCACGATAATTCGTGCATGAGGGTCTCGTTTAGCGATCACATGGTTGGCATATGCCACGCAGGGTGCCGTATTTCGGCGGCTGGGCTCTGTAAGGATCTGGTCATCCTTCAATTGAGGAAGTTGCTCTTTGACCAGCGCCGTGTACTGATCATTGGTCACTACCAGAATATTCTCGGGCGGACATATCGCCAAGAAACGATCGAAGGTCTGCTGGATCAACGTACGGCCCAAGCCCAGGAAGTCCAGGAATTGTTTCGGGCGAGCGGTGCGGCTCATAGGCCAGAAGCGGCTGCCGATGCCGCCGGCCATGATCACACAATACGTGTGTTGCTTCCTGTCCGCTGATCCGGATGTGGTAGGTGTGTTGTCACTCATTCGGCGCGAATGTCCCGACTTCTTGCCAATTGGCAAGGAGATCCGAATTTGGTTGTTGGCTTTCCGTTGTTCTGTAGGAGGGTGAAACCGGTGATTCGTATCGGTTCATCTTTAACAGATCGTTCAGATCCCGGTACCGTTTGCCAATAGACCGATCAACGTCCCCGTCAGGAAGCTTTCCGCACCGCGATGGCCTGTTCCACATACACTTCTGCGGTAGGGTCGATGTAGTAGGTGCGCCGATCGTTCAGGCATTTGCAACGGTACCGCTTCCGCATTTGCTCACCCTTTACGAACAACTTCTCATTGAATCGGAATACCGTGCTTACCCGCAATTCTTCCAAGAATGGTCGAGGGTCAGGGTCATAACGGCGAAGAACGCGCATAAGACCTTCGTCCGTGCAACTGCTGCTGGGAGCATCGGCCAAGTGGTGGTCCAGGACATCCAACACATCGGCTGGAAAGATCGCGCGGGACATGTAAGGCCGCATCAAGCGCTTGTATTCTGCTTTCCATTCGGCACCATGGGGTTGGTGCCGCTTGAATTTTTGGAAAGTGGTATAGTGAGCGAATTCGTGGACCAGAACCGTTAGGAAGGCGTACTTGTTCAGGTCAGCATTAACTGTGATGCGATGCGGCTGGGTCTTGTTGGCGATGCGGTAATCGCCCAGTTTGGTGCGTCGTGAAGGACTTACACGCACCGTAACCGGATTACGCTGCAGCCAATTCAGAACGACGGGCCATGAGGCCGCAGGTACGTGGGCACGAAGGCCCAGAAGATCAGTCGCGCGCGCCATGGTCTGTTGTTCGTTGCAGTACCCCGGTATCGTAGCTGGGGTTGTTCATGCTCCACACTTCCCTTCCCTCCTGCTTCGGAACAGCATTCCAGTGAGGGCAATCGCATTTCTTGTTGCGTTTGCCCGATGCACCGTATTTGGGGCCGCCTCCGCAGCCCGTGCCGATGATCATGGTGGTGATAAGCGCTACGCTCAGGATCATGTTCGTGCGAGCGCTTTTCGGGTTCATTTATCCCCACTGGCTAGCGGGTTACGGGCAAATGTAGTTGCCAGCAATCCCTTGTGGAAGACCCTTGTAAAAAGAAGATCGCCACCCCGCCAATGGGGCTATTTTGGCCGTCCCTAGCGACCCCGTGAACCTCCTTTTCCATATCGGCCATTATTTCCAGCTTCTGGGCGAGGTTTTCTCCAAGCCCGAGCGGTTCAGCCTGTACTGGAAGCGAACGGTGGAGGAGATCGATCTGCTGGGTGTCAGAAGCTTAGGTATCGTGGCGCTGCTTTCCGTGTTCATGGGGGCGGTGATCACCATTCAGACCAAGACCAACATTGAATCGGTGTGGATCCCTGCCTATGTGGTCGGATTCACCACCCGGCAAAGCACGATCCTTGAGTTCAGTCCCACGATCATCAGCTTGATCCTCGCGGGCAAAGTGGGCAGCAATATTGCCGCTGAGATTGGTTCCATGAGGGTTAAGGAGCAGATCGATGCCCTGGACATCATGGGTGTGAACAGTGCCGGGTATTTGATCCTCCCCAAGATCGCTGCCGCTGTGCTCATCAACCCGTTCCTCATCATCATCAGCATGTTCCTCAGCATTTTTGGAGGTTGGCTGGTGGGAACCAGCACGGGGATCATCAGCAGTAGCGCATACATACAAGGTGTGCAATGGGATTTCGAACCCTTCACCATCATCTATGCGTTGACCAAAACCATCGTTTTCGCCATCATTATTACAACCGTGAGCGCCTATCAGGGCTACTATACACAAGGAGGGACGCGTGAGGTGGGGATCAGCAGCACAAAGGCGGTGGTATACAGCGATGTGGTGATCCTCATCGCGAATTACCTGCTAACCCAGCTCCTGCTGATATGATCGAGGTAAAGAACCTCAGCAAGAAGTTCGGGCAAGTGCCGGTGCTGCAGGATATCAACGCCGTGTTCGCCAAAGGCCGCGTGAACCAGGTGATCGGCAAGAGCGGCAGTGGTAAGAGCGTTCTGTGCAAGTGCATTGTGGGCTTGCATGTGCCCGAGGAGGGCGTTGTCCTTTACGATGGTCGGTCGTTCCATACACTGGAGAAGGAGGAAAAGCGCGAGGTGCGCCAGGAGATCGGAATGCTTTTCCAGAGCAGCGCTCTATTCGATTCCCTCAGTGTGCTGGAGAACGTGTTGTTCCCCCTGCGCATGTTCGCTACGATGGCCGAGAGCGAAATGCTGGATCGCGCGCAACTCTGTTTGAAGCGCGTGAACATCGAGGGAAAGGACAAGCTGTTCCCCAGTGAAATAAGTGGCGGCATGCAAAAGCGTGTTGGGATCGCGCGGGCCATCGCCATGAATCCCCAATATCTGTTCGTTGATGAGCCCAATAGTGGGCTTGATCCACAAACGAGTATCGTGATCGACAACCTGATCAATGAGATCACCGTGGAATACGGGATGACCACGATCATGATCACACACGATATGAACAGTGTGATGGAGGCCGGAGACAACATCCTCTTTATCCACGAGGGCAAAGCGTGGTGGCAGGGTACACGGCAAGAACTGCTTGTTAGCGACAACCCTGAACTGAACGCGTTCATTTTCGCCAGCGGCCTTATGCGCAAGGTGCGCGAGGCCATGGGCAAAGGGTGAGGTCGATAGGACCATTTGGTCAACTGACCGTATTCTGGAGAAGTAATAGTGTTCTCCGCATGGCTTTGAGATGTACGCTGCAGATACGTTCAGCAAGCGAGCCCTGAACTCGGGTTCATGTTTTTTCCGTTCAGAGCAAACCCGAGCACGTGTGATCGCAAAAGCTGTATAGAACGAAAAACCCCTGGCCATTGGCCAGGGGTTTTCCCATGTTTTGTTCTGGAAACTCTCGCTCCTAGTTCAGCACAACACGTTGAACTGTGCTCGCGTCGTTGGTCGAAACGCGGATGTTGTACACGCCTTTTGCCAGGTTTCGGAGATCCAGTACCGAGGCGCCGTTCATGTTGCTCGTGCTCACGGTTTCGCCAAGGATGTTCACCACTTCCACAGTGTAGTTGCCTTGTTCTGTGAACGTAATGTTCAGGATGCCATTGGATGGGTTCGGGTAGATGCCTACACCTTTGAGTGATTGCTCCTCGATGCCCACGGAAGCATTGCGAAGGCGGATAGCAAGTGCTTCACCGTTCGAGAACACTTGGTCGATGAAGATCGCGCTCGCGATACCGGGCTGAGGGATCGTAAGGTCATCCACAATGCTGAAGTCGTTCGCATTGGCATTGCTGTACATCACCACACCCGCGAAATACGCACCTGGGGTCATAGTGTAAACGTTCGGCAAAGGCACGACCACACTACCGTTGGAGACATCCGCATCCGTGATCTCGTAGTCAGCGCTCTCGATGAACGGAGAGAATGGATCATCCGCATCAATATTGGTTGAATCGTGCAGCGATACGCGCATGAGTCCACCTGCTACTGATGATGCGTCGAGCACAACCTCGATAGCGTCAACATCCAGGTCGTTGATGATCGGGAAATATGTAAGGCAATACAGGTCATCCGAGGCATCCAGGAAATCGCCAGTGCCAACGGAACCCAGAAGCTCAGGGACATTGTGTCCGCCGAGCTGGTCCAGTGAGTAGGACATGCCAGTACCGGAAGTGGTGACTTCGAAGCTGCGCAATACCACATTGTCAGCAGGGTTCGCGTCCGCTGCTGTCTCATCAGAACTTGCGGTTATGGTTACCGTGTACGCTCCTAGAGCCAATGCCGGAATTGCTGGGAACTCGTTCAGGAAGAGCGTATCCCCTGGCGTGAGTGAGGCTTGTGTTGC
>JANNYL010000122.1:0-1906 GCA_031410075.1 Flavobacteriales bacterium | reverse complement strand
CGCCGGATGAATTCGAATTTCAAGCCATTGTACACCACGTTCGCGATGCATGATGTGATCGCTGCGCCCATGATCCCGATACGAGGTATGAGGATCCAATTACCCAGCACCGTGATCACAAGCAAGGCGACCAGGAAAACCGAAGCGTAGATGTAACGATCGGAATTCACCAGGATAGGATGGTTGATACCTGTGGCCATGTTGATCAGCGCTCCGGTGGCTATCACGATCGCAACTGGCCATCCGGCGGAAAATCCTTCAGGTAACAAACCCAGAAGGTCGCGGACATTGAGCACCACCAGAACGAACATCCATCCACCCAACAGTAAGAGGAACCTCGCGGACCGTTGATAGATCGTCCTGATCGGGGCCATATCTCCTGCTGCCATCGCATGCGCGATCACCGGACTGGAGATGCGCTCCAATGCGTTAAGGGGGATCTCGATCATCAATCCGATGAACGCTGCAACACTGTAAACCGCGACTTGATCAAGTGAAATACGGCCAACGAAGATGGAGTCGATGTATTTCAAACTCACCGAGTTGATCGCTGTGAACGTGATGACCGCGCCATAGCGAAGTATGGAACGCAAGCCGATCTCTTGTTTGAAATGTTCAAGGTCTGGAATGAACTTTGGTCGGTCCACCACCAGAATATACGCAAGCATGATCAGGGCTTGAAGCGCGTATATGCCACAGAAAGAGAAAAGAAATTGACGCAGGTCCAGGTACCCAAGAAAGTGCGCCCCGATGATCGCCATGAAAAGCAAACGAACCACTATGTCGTTGAGGAATGTTGGGAACACGCTGCGCAAAAGCGCAAGGCAGTATGAATTGAACCCGAGAACGAAAGAGTATGACACAGCTAGCATGACGACGAAGACCAGGTTCTCGGAGAAGATCCCCCCCTCGTCGCCATAGAGTCGCGCAAGAGGCTGCTTCAACAAGAGCAACAAACCCAGACCCAAGGTGACCGAGGTCGTTACGTACATCAACATGAAACCGAAGAAACCACGGTGCCCGACCTCCTTGTCAAAGACCCTGGGCAGGTAACGCACGGTCACCGAGCTGATCCCAAAAGAGAGCAAACTGGCAAGCACTGTGGCGAATGACAGAATAAGCCGTGTGAGGCCAAGTTCTTCCTTGGACAGGTAGATCGGTTGAACCAGCAGTAGGCTGAACGCACCGACCAATGTGCCAGCATACACCAGAAGGGTGTTCACGATCCCTTGTTTCTTGACGACTCCCACAGGTCAGTTCAGCACCGCTAAGGGCGCGGACGAAAGTACGTCCACACCAACATCCACTCGATCGCGTTCCTTTGGGACATGAATTTCAAGGGACATCCTTTGTATGATGAGCTCGTTCGGCTGGCTGTCGTTATACCCGCATCGGTGAGTGAGTATTATCCGAGAGTTCGGGATCGGGAAGATGTGGCGGTTATACGCTGTGCCAATACTGGAGTGATCTTCTTGTCCCGCATCGACCACGTTGCGGCCAACTACTATTCAGAGCAGGAGGGGCTGAGTTATTGGAGCAAGGAAGGGCGGGAAGCCGGTCTGCAGGAAACGAGCGAAGATGATCGCCGTCGTGCCTCTGCGATCGGGTCGCTAGTTGCGGGGAAGGTATACGCGGATGTGGGGACTGGTCTGGGTGGGATCCTGGATCTGGTGAAGACCGTCGCGAAGGAAGTCCATGCGGTGGAGCCACAGCGAAGTGCCCGAAAGGCATTGGAGGCGCTGGGATATACCGCCCACGCATCTGCTGCGGAGTTGGCGGTTTGTGGAACCCATTTCGATGTGATCACGCTCTTTCATGTGTTCGAGCATCTGGTAGAGCCCTTGGCGTAACTTGAGCGACTCTATACATCACTTGCACCGGGTGGTACGATCTTGATCGAGGTGCC
>JANNYL010000121.1:0-2884 GCA_031410075.1 Flavobacteriales bacterium | reverse complement strand
CTACGCCTTCCATGACTTCGACCCCGAAGATGTGGAAGAGGGAAAGGATGGGCGCATTTATGTAACGGGACGTGGAAGTGCTGGATCTATCAATAACAAAGCTGTTCTGATCTGCTCGGATACACTGGGCAATGAGCTCTGGCGTAGAATAGATCCGATCTTTTCGAACCACTATCAATTGGTCCCGACACAGGATAGCAGCGTTGTGGCACTTGGGGTAAGAGGAATTGCAGATGCTCCTGCCCGCGCCAAAGTGGTGAAGTATAACAGGAACGGAGTGCAGCAATGGTTACGCGAACCCTATGTGGCCACATACAATGATTGGCCATGTTTCCTTCACGCTGGTTTCGAGAACCCCGATGGAACCTTCATAGTAGCGGGTTGGTTACGCGACACCATACACGGCCAAGTGGGCATGATTTTTCAATTGGATAGCGAGGGCAACACACTGTGGCAGCGGTTTTATGCGCACTACCCCAGCTTTCAGAGCAACGACGACCAGATCTTCTACGATGTAAAGCGCACCAGCGATAGCGGCTTGGTGCTAACCGGCGAGACAAACGGCGGCGGCCCTCCGTACGCTCAACTCTGGCTACTAAAACTGGATAGCGCCGGTTGCTTGGTACCCGGCTGCGGCAGTGTGGGTGTAGAGGAATATACAGATCTGTTCAACGGTAAGTTGGCCATAGCGCCCAACCCGGCAAGCGAGCAAACACACGTTTCTTTAACCCTACCCGAAGGCTTCGCAACCAACGGCACTCCGCACCTTTATTTGTTGGATGCACAGGGTCGCATTTTGTTGCAGCAACCCGCGCACGAGAACTTCAATGTTGTAAGCGGCGGCTTTGATCTAAGTGGTCTTGCCAGCGGCACCTACTACATACACTTGGCCGATGGCAAGCGATGGTTGGCAGGAGGTAAACTAATGGTAGAATGAAAACACGAAATGAAGTCAGAGACTTCGCAGCACACATGGAACCATCATGGAACGCCCCGTTCTTGCTCGGTTCCACCGAGTGAGCCCTTTCCCGCTCAACGTCTCTATGTCGGTGGCCAGAGCCACCACAAACGCAACTCTTTTTCCCTAGAAGTTCGGCTTCAGCATGTACTTGCTGTAGAACTTGTCGATGGCATCAACAGCCTCTTCGGCGGTATCCACCGTACTGAAGAGTTCCATGTCCACCAGGTTGATGTTCGCGTGCTGCTCGCCCATGGTGGTCTTGATCCAATCGAGCAGGCCTTGCCAGTAGGCTTTGCCCACGAGGATGATGGGGAAGCGCGCGATCTTCTGCGTTTGGATCAAGGTGAGTGCTTCGAAGAGTTCATCGATGGTACCGAAGCCACCGGGCAACACGATAAAGCCTTGGCTGTACTTGATGAACATGACCTTCCGCACGAAGAAGTAATCGAAGTTGATGCTCTTTCCTTTGTCGATGTACGGGTTGGGCTCCTGCTCGAAAGGCAGCTCGATGTTGAGGCCCACACTGGTGCCACCACCCCGCTGCGCGCCTTTGTTGGCCGCTTCCATGATGCCGGGGCCACCGCCGGTGATCACACCATAGCCGTGACCGGTCAACAGGAAGGCGATCTCTTCCGCCAGCTTGAACTCGGGCTTGTCCGCTGCCGTGCGGGCGCTGCCGAAGATGCTCACACAAGGACGGATACGTTGCATGGCTTCGAAGCCCTCAACGAACTCGCTCATGATCTTGAAGATGGCCCAACTGTCGTTGGCGCGCACCTCGCTCCAGCCCTTGCGCTTGAACGCGTTCTTGATGCGGCGCTCGTGCTCATCGCCTCCGTTGGCGATCGGTGCAGGTGGTTTGGTGGTCTTTGCCATGTTATAGCGTTGTCGATGTTCGGTTCCAGAATTCGGTTATGTGCCAGCCTACCACTAAGAAGCTGTTCGCAAATTGTCGTGGACGTTCCGGCGTGAATCTAAACGCAAAGGCGCAAAGACAATAAGGACGCGGAGTTCGCGCCGCGACAAGATCCGATGAAGTCGCAGAGGATCCCGCTTCGCGGGATCTCCTCCGCGCCGTGCGTTCTCCGCGCCAACTTGAACTCTGCGCCTCTGCGTTGAAATGGATCGTGCAAATACGCCAACTTGACCTCTGCGCAGCTCTGCATACTCTGCGCCTCTGCGTTGAAACTGCTCTTTCAAAACTGGTACTACGCCTTCAGTTCGCGTTCAAGATACTTCGCTGTATAGCCACGGCCCATCATCACCAATTCTTCCGGTGTGCCTTTGGCCGTAACACGTCCTCCTCCATCGCCGCCCTCAGGCCCCATATCGATCACGTGATCGGCCACTTTGATGATGTCCATATTGTGTTCGATCACCAGCACGGTGTTGCCGGCGTTCACCAATCGATCGAGCACGCCAACGAGCTGTCGGATATCCTCGAAGTGCAGGCCGGTGGTAGGCTCGTCCAGTATGTAGAAGGTGCTACCGGTATCACGCTTGCTGAGTTCCGTTGCCAACTTGATGCGTTGCGCTTCTCCCCCGCTCAAGGTGGTGCTGCTCTGCCCCAGGGTGATGTAGCCCAAGCCCACATCGAGCAGGGTTTTCAGCTTCATACTGAGTTGCGGGATCTCGGAAAAAACGTTCATGGCTTCCTCAACAGGCAACGCCAGCACATCCGCAATGCTCTTGCCTTTGAAGCGCACCTCCAGTGTTTCGCGGTCGTACCGCTTGCCGCGACAGGTCTCGCAGGGCACGTTCACATCCGGCAGGAAATTCATTTCGATGGTGCGCAAACCGGCTCCTTGACACGTTTCACATCTGCCGCCTTTCACATTAAAGGAAAATCGACCAGGTTTGTATCCGCGAATTTTTGCTTCTTGAATGTTGGCAAATAAATTTCTGATATCAGCAAATACGTTG
>JANNYL010000120.1:0-3347 GCA_031410075.1 Flavobacteriales bacterium | reverse complement strand
GATCAACAACATGTGATGGACCGATCCAGATCGAATTCAGGGTTCAATTGACACGCGGTTGACCCTTTGACCGGGTGATCAAGGGATCATTGGAAGTGATCGAACCAAGTTCGAAGACCGAAGGTGTTCGACGTGGCAATTGATATTCTGGCAAGAGCGACCAGTAAAGGCATGTACCCACTTTGCTCGTTTTATTGGAATTGGGATCGAACGGGTGGCTCCTTCATGCCAGAACGAAAAAGCCCCCGACTTGCGTCGAGGGCTTTCGTTGTTGAGGGACCGGAAACCGAATCAGAGCCCAAGATTGTCTTTGAATGCACGGAATTCCAGGTCGGTTTTGGCTTTTGCGCCAAGGCTTGCATCTTTTGCCGCAGCCATACCCAATTCGTTCTTCACCAGATCGCCGTTGTTCTGGCGGGCACCGATGATGGCCATAACGTAGTGGCCAACGGCGCTTTCCTTGTCAGGACTTTGCTGAAGAATGGTCTGCGCACCAGCAGCATCACCTCCAAGCAGTTTAGAAAGGGAAGCGTTCATGGTGTTCATGCCGCTCATGTTGGCATTGGCGCTGGCATAATTACCGTTCTGGATGTCGATAAGGCCCATGTTGTACTTCACCTCGGCTCCTGCGCTGGTGCTCTTTTTCAGCATCTCATACGCCTTTTTGCGATCACCTTTTTGGCGCGTGATGGCAGCCAGGTTATTGGTGCTGATCGGATTGTCCATGATGCTGTTGGCCTTCTGGAACTGCGCTTCGGCTTCGGCCATCTTGTTCTGGCTGTAGTAGATGCAGCCCACGTTGTTCGCAGCACGGAAGTCTGACGGATGCACTCGCTCGCACTCCTTGTAGATCCGCAATTGCTCGTTCATGTCGGTCGCGTTCGCAGCAGCCTTCATCAACTCCTCCACGTTCAAGCTGTCTGGCATGGTCTTGCTCAGTTGGCTGAGTTCTTCGTCGCTATATCCTACTTCATCGTAGTTCAACTTGATCTCTGAACGGCGCAACTGGGGCAGAATGTCTTCGCGGAGTTCGTTATAGGTAGCGGCCATGTTCTTGATCTCACTTTCGCGCTTTTCCACATCCGGGTACATTTCCAGTACGCGCAGAACCAAGTCCTTGTCCTTGAAATTGCTGGCTTGCGTGGCAGAGCGGAACCCTTCCCAGTCCTCGCCACGGGCGTTAAGAGTAAAAAGCGAATCGACCATGCTCTTGCGCAACTTGTTGCGGTTCATTTCGCCCGCCAACCATGACTTTGCCGTCTTCGCACGCTTCTCTGCGAGGCCATCGTTCATCAGGATCTCTCCTTCTGGTGATGCATAGGCATCCACAGTAACGCCTTTGAAAGCGATGCGCTCGTTCTTGGCATTGGCTTTAACGAATGCGGCCATGTCCTTCAGATCAGCTTCCTTGAGCTCCGTTGGGCGCACATTCTCCGAAGCAACCAGGTAGTTGATCTTCGCACTTGTGCTTTCGCTGGTGATCCGCTGGAAATTGTCTTTGGCCATGATCACCTTGTCATCGCTTACCATCAGGTAAGGAGTGGTGATCACACCATCGGCCAGTTTGATCGGGTCAAAAGGCTTTGCTTTCTTGCCCTGCTTGCCCATGATCTTCAGCATCAGTTGGCTTTGCTCCATGGCTGGGGCGTAGGCCACTTTGTCGCTGTAACTGAAGCTTTTACCAGTCTCATAAGGTACAACGGTATAGTTGCCAGCTGCCTTCTCACCTTGGAACCCGGCCATTTTCATGGCTGACTCAGTACCTGACTTCGGCACCCACACGCCGTCTTTTTCGATCATCCCATCTGTACCCGTAACAAGGGTGGGTGTGAGTTCGGCTTGTGCTTTCTTGTAGAAATACTTACCGGGGAAATTGCCGTTCACATTCACGTGCACCGTATCGCCTTGCACGATAAGTGGATTCGGATCCACCGTGTAGGTGATGGTAGAGGCGTACTTGTTCATTTTGCCGAGGCCGCCACAACCGGTGATAACCGTTGTCGCCACGAGCACCAGGACAGTGCCTATTAGGTGCTTTTGTTCCATGGGTCGGAGATGTTTTCGAATTTCTGGCGGCGAATGTAACCCCCGAATAATTCCATTCTTGGAATTCCGACCAACACTTCTCCACAGTCGACGTGTGGACTAAAGGTGCATGACGTTGATGCCCACTGGGTGCTCTTTTTCAAGGAGTTGGCACACTGTCTTGAAGGCCTCAGGGTCGTGCAAGAGGTCAGTCGTCGCGAGATCGATCACAACTGTCCGTTGAGTGGTGTTTTTGCGCAACTGGTCCAGGTACGTTTCTTGAAGACGTTGTAAATAGTCCGTCTGTATGCTCTGCTCATAACCCCGGCCCCTTGTTCGAATGCGCTCCCGCACACGCTCCATGGGCAAATGCAAATAGACAAGCAGATCAGGACGAGGCAGGCTGTCGTACATGATGGCATACAAGTCGCGGAACAGGGCTGCTTCGTCTGGAGCGAGCGTCACGCTGGCGAACACAAGCGATTTGCCGATCGAATAGTCCGCCACCGTGACCGGTTCGAACAGACTTCGTTCACCCACCCGTTTGAGTTGATGATAGCGCTGTGCTAGGAATGACAGTTCGACCGAAAAGCCATAGCGCTGTTGGTCTTTGTAAAAACTAGGGAGGAAAGGATTGTCTTCAAATTCCTCGAGCACTGTACGAGCACCCCATTCCGCTGCGAGCCGCTTGGCAAGTGTGGTTTTTCCAGCACCGATCAACCCTTCTATGGCGATGTAGCCATGCACAGGCACACCTGGTCGGGCTGGAACTGTAGCTGACAAGGCACTTGAGGATTCAGTCCCGCTGCTTGGCATCGTTCAATAAGTGGAGTACGGTGCGGTGCAGCCGCGGGTGAACAAGTTCTGGAACGATATCCGCTGCAGGTGAGAGAGCGAAAAGTCGGTCCTGAATGCGCGGATGGGGCACCACGAGGTCTATTTCATCGACGGTGCGGCCCTCCGCGAAAAGGAGATCGATATCGATCGTACGCGAGGTGTATCCCGATACCCTGTTTCGAACCCGTCCGAGTTCCATTTCGATACCAAGGCAGGTGTCCAATACAGCTCGTTCGTTCAGATCGGTATTCACCAGTAAAGCCTTGTTCAAGAACAAGCGATCATCGGTGAAACCCCACGGCTCCGTCCAGTGGTCCCGGCTTCGAGACAACACTTTGCCAACGCGCTCATTGATCAGGCGTTCAGCCAACAGCAAGGTTGCCCTCGGGTCGCCCACATTCCCACCGAGCAAGAGCACCACTTCCATAGTTCGAGTGCCGATGCGTGTTTTTGGTCTCGGCTCAGCCGCGAAGCTATTCGCACAG
>JANNYL010000119.1:0-1852 GCA_031410075.1 Flavobacteriales bacterium | reverse complement strand
AGGATCCGAATGACTCAATATTTTGGGTTGGCAAGCAGCCAAGCGCGGGTCGCGATCCAGCATTGCACGGAGCCCGCGAACCCAGCCTGGTGTAACTTCCACATCGGAATTCAGCAGTACGTAGAATTCACCTTCTACCTGTTTCAGGGCTTCGTTGTAACCGCCAGCGAAACCCCGGTTCTCCGGCATTTGGATCACCTCCACCTCGGGCGCGTTAGTACGTATCCAAGAAACTGAACCATCCGTACTCCCGTTGTCGGCAACAATTATCCGCGCATCGTTTTTGGACAGTTCTACGACGTTCAACAAGAAGCGGCGAAGCCATTGCTCCCCGTTCCAGTTAAGGATCACTATCGCCGTATCCATGCTATTGCCACGCACCGCTTGCAGGCGGCAAAAGTGGACAACGAATTCGCAACGTGATCAGTGCGGCCGTAAGAAATTGTCCTCAACACGCTGCCCTTCTACCGAAAAGACCCGCCTGCCGTCGCTTTGGCCGGCCGGACCCAGTGGAGCGCTCAATTGAGCCTGCCAGTTATAGTTCTTCAACTCACCAGGGATCTCCGAGTGCATCAATTCCCAACATCCGATGCCAACGTTCTGCTGCCAGAAAACGAAACGCTTGTCGGAGTATCGCCCTGCGCGGTAATAGTGCCAGATCACATACGGCAATTGCTTGTTGTCCTGGCTTCCGTCCACAACCGTGCTCGGTAACCCATATTTGAGAAAGGTTATACCTCGATCGCTCTCGTACCCTTTCTGATTGCGGCAACCGTACATTCTGTTCGCGTTCACCACTTGCGCGTAGTAGCTCTTCCATGCCCGTTCAGGATCGAACCCATCCCGGTTAGCCCAGAATGTGTACAAAAACCGCTTCATCAATTCCACGTTCTTGTCCTTCCATCGGTCATCGATCATGCGCCGTTCCAGGTCATCGGCTATTGGACGCAAACAAGCTACGTGCTCGGCCAGTGTGTCAGGGTCATTGATCCGGTCAACGAAGGTGTTGGAAACCACTACATTCTGAAGCGCGTTCATGTCGTACTGCAGTGGATTGTTGCGTTGAATGAATTGTTCTTGTCTTGCCAGAACCTCGCCTTTATGATCCGCCACTTCAACCGAAAGAAGGTAGTTACCTGAGGGCAATTGGTCGATCGGGATCTCGGCCGCGATCGGAACTACAGCTGCTCCCTTCACACGAAGCGCGCGTCTGAATTCCCCTTTCACCATCTTGGTCTCGTAGGTTTCGATCTGGTAGCTGAGCGAGAAAAGACTGTCCTTTCCGAAAGTTGCCTCCGTACCATAAACCTCTGTATAAAAACCAACTTTGGTTACATCGGCAGGGTAGTATGTGCCGGCAAATGGTACCGGGATCGCATTACCCTTTTCATCTTTTCGACTACCTGTGGTGAGCATCATGTCGCTGAACGATACCCCTTGAGGCAATGTGGGAAGTACAAGAGGGCCACGCCACTGGGAAAGATTGTCAGCTGGGCCATTCAAATCCACAAGCTCGATGGTGAGCACATAGTTGCCTTCAGGCAACAGGAAGTGTTCGTCCACCAGAAAATCACTTGTTATCGTATCACTTCGCTCAGGGCCGAGGATATCCGATTTCCGATAATCGACAATTGCCGAATCGCGCTCGATCAACGTAAGTGCCTCGATGTGAGGCTGTCGTTTTCCGTTCTCATTGGTCTTCCAAACAGCCGTACCGCCCAGAACGCTGATGTGCACATCCAACTGCTCTCCTTGCCCTTCCACATGGAAGTCCGACCGTCTGGCCGCTTTCAACGCCACCCATCACGTCGAAAACGGCTTTGCGTCCGTGGCCGATGCGATTGCCTGGGGT
>JANNYL010000118.1:0-1332 GCA_031410075.1 Flavobacteriales bacterium | reverse complement strand
ACGTACACGTTAGCGGGGATAGTTCCATGCGCAGCGGATCAAGCGGTGGTTACGGTAACGGAGACAAGTTCACCGAACGCGGGCACGAACGGCACGCTCACACTGTGCGCGAACAGTGCATCCACGAACCTGTTCCTGTCCTTGGGTGGCGGCGCACAAGCGGGCGGCACATGGGCAACTCCCGGTGGCGCGGCGCACAGCGCAACGATAGATCCGGCGGTGGACGCAGCGGGCATCTATGTGTACACCTTGAACGCAACAGCTCCCTGCGTAAGCGATCAGTCGCAAGTGAACGTTGTGATCAACACGGCTCCCAACGCTGGAGCTGATGCAAGCACCTCGATCTGCGATCAAGGCTTGGCGACGAACCTGCTACCCTTGCTCGTTGGTGCGCAAGCGGGTGGCACATGGACAGCGCCCGGTGGTGGTGCGTTCAGCGGCAGCTACGATCCAGCTACCAATGCGAGCGGCAACTTCACGTACACGGTAGCGGGCACACTGCCATGCGCAGCTGATCAAGCGGTGGTTACGGTAACGGAGACGAGTTCACCGAACGCTGGCACGAACGGCACGCTCACGCTGTGCGCGAATGCCGCCTCAATGGATCTCTTCGCTCAGCTCAATGGTGGCGCGCAACTCGGTGGTTCTTGGACCGATCCTAGCAACTCACCTCACGCAGCGAACTTCAACCCGGCGGTCGATCCTGCGGGATCATACACCTACACGATCGCTGGTAATTCGCCCTGTTCATCGTCGAGCGCTCAAGTCGAAGTAACTGTTGAAACCGCTCCGGTACCTGGCATTAATGGATCGACCTCAGTCTGCTCCGGTGATGCAGCCTTTGATCTTTTCCTGTTGTTGGATGGGTCGCCCGATGCGAATGGAACATGGACATCACCGGGAGGCGGAATAAGCACAGGTGTTTTCGATCCTTCTTCTTCGATCCAAGGCGTTTACACCTATATCGTTTCAGGAGTCGCATGTGGTGCAGAGCAAGCTACCGTCACAGTTGGTGTTTCAGCTGGACCGAATGCTGGTCAAAACAATTCCATCGTTTTGTGCGAGACACAAGCTCCGTTTGCCCTGATCTCCTCTCTCACTGGGTCACCTGATGCAGGTGGAACATGGACTGCTCCCGGCGGTGGTGTGTTCAGTGGAACACTTGATCCTGCGAACGCCCAGCCTGGCGACTATACCTACACGGTAACGAGTAGTTCCAGTTGCCCAAATGCACAAGCGGAAGTCACCGTATCCATCAGCGCATCTGTCAGTGCAGGGCTGGTCGGAGACCTTTCGTTGTGTAATACGAGTGGTCCCGTGCAACTTTTCGGA
>JANNYL010000117.1:0-12339 GCA_031410075.1 Flavobacteriales bacterium | reverse complement strand
ATTGTTCCCAGTGCAGCTAACGAAGTATCGATCACCCACAGGGTCATACTCCACGCTCTCGGGACCGCTGTATTGGGCATTGCCTGCGCAGGACAGGAAGAATAGAGGGACAAAGAGTCTGGAACGCATAATAAAACCGCTGATGGCGGCGCAAACTATCGGGTGCCACCAATACCAAGCAAGTCTCACCATTCGAATTGTGAACAAGTTGCGACGTAGAAGGCGATCAGCCCGATGAAGCGGGTCAAAGCGACATTATCCCATTCGATCGATCAGGGACGCATTGTTGAAGAACGGATGATGCCATACCACGATCGGGGTATTTCACGGATCGAAGCGCTGTTCGTGCTTTGCGGCCATGTTCAGAGCTTCCATTTCCAAATACTCTCGCGTTAGCCATTCGACAGGCCTGTGTAGCCTTTGCGTGCTCACATTCATTGTTCTCAACAATACTTCGATAGCTCAATCGGCAGACACATCCGTTGTCCACGAATTGCGACCCGCGGAAGTCACCGCCCCGGTGAACCGCACGGCCCAGGCGATGGCGGATACGGTTGGAGCGGTGATCATGGCGGGCAAACGCACCACGGTGATCCACCCGGGCGCACAGCGGGCCGATCTCTCGGTGAACTTGGCCCGCCAAGTTTTCGCCAAGGTGCCGGGCATCAATGTGTGGGAGAACGACGGTTCCGGGGCCCAGCTAGGCATCGCCGCGCGTGGCCTCAGCCCTAACCGTTCGTGGGAGTTCAACATGCGGCAGAACGGGCATGACATCTGCGCGGACGTGTTCGGGTACCCAGAGGCGTACTTCACACCGCCGATGGAAGCCGTGGATCGCATTGAAGTGGTGCGCGGTGGAGCTTCGTTGGCGTATGGCCCGCAGTTCGGCGGAATGGTGAACTTCCAGATCAAGCGAGGCGCATCGGACCGACCACTGGCCTTCGAGACACGGCAGACCCTCGGCGCCTTCGGCTCTATGAACTCCTACAACGCGCTTGGGGGCGCGAAGGGCCGCTGGAACTACTACACCTATCTGCATCACCGTGGCGCTGAAGGATGGCGTGAGAACAGTCGCTACACCACCACAACGGCCTATGGCGCGCTCGAATACCAAGCAAGCGCCAGGTTGAAGCTGGGCGCACAGTTCACGCGCATGGATTTGCGAAGCCAACAACCCGGCGGTCTCACGGATGCGAACTTCTCCCTTGACCCCAGGGCATCCACGAGGGACCGGAACTGGTTGTTGCTGCCCTGGCATACGGGTGCGATCACGGCGGAATTCCGGCCAGCTGCGCGCACGATCATTGACGTGAAGGTGTTCGGGACAGCGAGCGAACGCAACAGCATCGGGTTCCTCAAGGCCATCAACCAACCGGACACCGTGGATCGGGCGACCGGCGAATTTGCGGCGCGGCAGGTGGACCGGGACACCTACGCGAACGTAGGCCTTGAAGCCCGCATGCGGCACGGTTGGCGCTTCTTGAAACGGGATGCACAGCTCGCGATAGGTCTTCGCGGATACGGTGCGTCCACTCACCGCAGGCAACAAGGCACCGGGAGTACCGGCTCCGATGCGGACATCGCCGTCACTGGGGCGTACAACCGGGAATTGGACTTCACCACGAGCAACGGCGCGTTCTATGTGGAGAACCTCTTCCGCCTGAGCGAGCGGCTCAGCGTAACGCCCGGTGCCCGGATAGAGCACATTGTTTCGCGCATCGATGGCCGCATCAACAACAGTGGGGCTGGTGCAGTGGACAGTGGAGAACGGCAGCGCGACCGTGTGCTGTTCGGAGCCGGAGCGCAGATGAGAGCTACCGCAAGCACCTCTATCTACGCCAACTTCAGCGAAGCATACAGACCGGTGCTGTACTCCGATCTCACTCCTTCCGCAACAACGGATGTGATCGATCCCGGCCTCCGCGACGCTTCGGGATACAACATCGATCTCGGGTACCGCGGAAATCTGCATAAGGCGATCACCTTCGATGTTGGTGCGTATTTCCTGAGCTACGATAACCGCATCGGCACGGTGCTGCGTGATGGTGTGAACTACCGTACGAATATCGGCAAGTCAGTGAGCACCGGTGTAGAAGCTCATGCAGAGGCTGATGTCTTGCGCCTCTTCGGCGCCGACAAACAAGATCGGAGGATCTCGATATTCGGGTCCTATGGCTTCAACGACACGCGCTATACCCGGTGGAACGACCCGACTTTGGCCGAGGACCCTGCGAAGCGCATCGAGAACAAACGAGTGGAATACGCTCCCCGCTGGACCTTCCGGAGCGGCCTCACTTGGCGCGAGCGGCGCTTCACCACATCCTTGCTCGTGAACGCGGTGGATGGCGTGTATACTGACGCAGCGAATACGGAGAAGCCGAACGCTGCTGCTACTGCTGGATGGATACAAGGGTACACCTTGCTCGATGCCAGCGCCACCTGGTCCTTCACGCAGGACGTCCACATAACCGCCGGGGTGAACAACGCAGCCGATGAAGCCTATGCCACACGACGAGCCGGCGGTTATCCCGGTCCCGGGTTGCTGCCGGGGACGGGACGTGCGTGGTACTTGACGCTTGCGGCGAAGTTCTGAGAAGTTGTTCGCAAATTGTCTTGGACTGTCCGGTCTGAAAACAAACTCAGCGTCACAAAGGTCAGTAGCAAGCGATTTTCTCGCTGCGACAAGATCCTACGGCGTTGCATAGGATTCGCCTTTGGCGGATTTCCTCTGCCTCGATGGCGCTCTCCGTCAAGCTGCTCCCTGCGCTACTCCGCGCTCTCTGGGCCTCTGTTTTGAACGCACCGTGCGAACAGGCCCCAACATGTTTCCGGCGTGACCCAACCGTTCATCACAGCATGGACTGGCCCGCACAAAACCCTTTCAGGTCTAACTGACAAGCCAGAACATTGCGCACCCCTTGTTGGTGAGGTCCTACTTTTTCGGACAACACCCTTCGTGAATGGACCGTACCATCGATACCCGCCCCGCGCGTCGTAAGCGCATGATCGCACTTGGATGTGCTGGGGGCGTCGCACTTTTTGCTATTGCCCTTTGGAGCAGTTCGTTCTCGACCAGTCGCGTTCGTGTGGAAGAGGCCAAGATCCAGATCGGGGTGGTGGAGAAAGGCATGTTCCGCGAGTTCATCCCCGTAACCGGAACAGTGCAGCCGATCCAGACAGTCTTCTTGGACGCTCCAGAAGGCGGCACCGTTAAGCAGCGTTTTGTCGAGGACGGTCACATGGTGAAAATCGGCGAGGCGATCCTCGAACTGAGCAATCCGCAGTTGCACATGGACGCGATAAACCGCGAAGCGCAATTGCTCGATCAGCAGAACAACTTGCGGAATACGCGACTGGCCATGGATCAGCAGACCACGCGCCTGAAGGACGAACTGCTGAATTTGGACAAGGACCTGAAGCGGTTGGAACGCGATCAGAAAGTCGACGAACGGTTGGTGAAAGACTCGCTACTTGCAAGGAACACCTACCTGGGCAACTCGGAGAATCTGCAATACATGCGAGAGAAGCGCAAGCTCGTTGCAGCCAACGTGCGGAGCGACTCCCTGTTCCGCTTGAGCCAGGTGGGATCGATCACCAACAACCTTGCGCTCATCGATCAGAACCTGCTCTTCCTTCGGGAGAATTTGCAGAACCTCGTGATCAAGGCCCCCATCAGCGGCCAGCTCAGTGGTCTCAATGTTGAATTGGGCCAAACGAAACAACGCGGTGAGCGGATCGCGCAGATCGATGTCCTGGATGGGTTCAAGGTACGAGCGCGGATACCCGAGCATTACGTGAGCCGTGTAAGTGCGGGCTTGTCCGGAACATTCACCCATGGGGGTAAAGAACATACGGTCGGGATCTTCAAGATCTACCCAGAAGTTAGCAATGGCGAGTTCGATGTGGATCTGCGTTTCGCTAGCGCTGCCCCGGTCGATATCCGACGTGGGCAAACATTTCAAGTTCGCTTGCAACTCAGTGAGGACATGCAAGCCGTTATGTTACCGCGCGGTCCCTTCTTTCAGGATACCGGCGGGCAATGGGTATTCGTGATCGATGCGGAAGGCAAGGCAACCAAACGCGATGTGAAGCTTGGCCGCCAGAACCCGGACATGTACGAAGTGCTTGACGGATTACAACCCGGTGATCGCATTGTGACCAGCCGATACGTTCAATTCAACGATGCTGATGAACTTCTGATCCAATAGCACAAGCTGGCCCGCATTCGTTACGCGTTTGGCGTTACGTGTTGCGGGTTCAGCGAACACTCAAACACGCAACCCATCAACGCCGCACCCAATGAGTCTGTTGAAAACCACCTCCCTCTCCAAAGTCTACCGCACCGATACCGTGGAGACAACCGCCTTGAACAGCGTAAGTATTGACATCGCGCAAGGCGAGTTCGTCGCGATCATGGGTCCCAGTGGCTGCGGAAAATCCACGTTGCTCAACATCGTAGGGTTATTGGATTCGCCCAGCAGTGGCAGCTACTTCGTTGCCGGTGAAGACGTGAGCGGCTACAACGAGCATAAGCGTGCCGAAGTGCGCAAGAACACCATCGGCTTCGTGTTCCAAAGCTTCAACCTGATCGACGAACTCACAGTTGCCGAGAACATCGAACTGCCACTGATCTATACGGGCCTCGGCAAAGCTGAACGCAAGCAACGCACGCAAGCAGCGATGGATCGGATGGGCATCGCGCACCGGGCGAAACATTTTCCGCAGCAACTCAGTGGAGGTCAGCAGCAGCGCGTGGCCATCGCGCGTGCGGTCGTGAACAACCCCAAGTTGATCCTTGCCGATGAACCCACTGGCAACCTCGATAGCGCCATGGGTGAAGAGGTGATGAACCTGCTCAGCGAACTGAACAAAGCAGGCACAACGGTGATCATCGTCACGCACAGTATGCGCGATGCGGGCTATTCGCAGCGCACGATCAAACTGCTTGATGGGAAGGTGGTGGATGCGAACGTACCCGCAAGTGCATTACTCTGATCCATCACATGTTCCGCAACCATCTCCTTATCGCTTGGCGCAACTTGAAACGCGACAAGCTGTTCGCGGCCCTCAACATCATCGGGTTGGCCATCGGTATCGTGGCATGCATGCTCATTTACATCTATGTTCAGGATGAATTGAGCTTCGATGCGCATCATGCCAAGCGCGATCGTATCTACCGCATTCAGGCGCACTTCAACTTCGGGGATACGAAGGATGATTTCGGTGTGGTGCAATTCCCGTTCGTTCCCACCATTGTGAGGGAATACCCGGAGATCGAAAGCGGAACATGGCTGCATGATCTGAACCAAGTGGCGTTCAACTACCAAGGCCAAGCGTTCACGTGCGATCATGGGTATTACGCGGACACCACCTTCTTCCACACGTTCCAATTCACGTGGAACGCTGGTGGCCCGGATGCGTTGCAAGAGCCGGACAACATTGTGATCACGCAGGAACTCGCCACACGCATGTTCGGCGCGAAAGCACCACTGGGTGAATTGGTCGAACGCAACGGGAGAACGTTGAAAGTTGCCGGCGTGATCGATGAAAAAGCAGAGAACACCCATATCCAGCTCGGTGCATTCCTGAGCATGAACGGCATGCCACCCAAAGCGAAAGAAGAGCTGATGACCACCTGGGGGCAAGTTGGCAGTTTCGCATACCTGGTATTGGCTCCAGGCATTTCCGCCGAGGCGTTCCAGCCGAAGATGGACGCATTCACCAACAAATTCATTCTTCCCTTCTGGACAAACATTGGCTTCAAGGGCAGTATGCGATTCAACTTGGAGCCGCTTCGCGATGTCCACTTCAACAATGATCTGATCTACGACACGCCGAAGAAGGGCAACAAGGCATACGTCACGTTGTTCGCACTGGTGGCCGTTCTGATCCTCGCGATCGCGTGCATCAACTACATCAACATGAGCACGGCAGATGCAACACGCCGCGCAAAAGAAGTCGCCCTTCGGAAAGTCAGCGGTGCGCAGCGTGGGCAATTGGTGGCCCAGTTCATCGGTGGAAGTTTGATGATCGCGTTGATCGCCATCGCAGTAGCGTTGGTCCTGCTCTGGCTCGCGCTGCCTGTCTTCAACGACCTCAGCGGGAAACAGGTCGAAATAGGATACGCGCTCAACGGCGGATTCATCGCGGTGCTTGTCGGGATCGTCCTGCTCATCGGTGTGCTCGCCGGCAGCTACCCGGCATTCTTCTTATCCAGGTTCAGTCCGCAACTACTGCTGAAGGAAGGCGTTGCCAACGGCGCGGGCAAAGGGCGCGTGCGGAAGGTCCTCATGGGCGCACAATTCGCGATCACGCTCTTCATGGTGGTGGGCACCCTCGCCGTGTTCGCACAATTGCATTGGCTGCGCAGCACCGACATGGGCTTCCGGAAAGAGAATGTATTGAGCATCACCATGCCGCAGCCACATCCGGAAGACACGTTGAAGTGGGACGCTCTGCATCCACTGAAAACCGAAATGGCGCGTGAGAGTTTCGTTACAGCCGCGGCCTTCACTGATAACGAACCGGGCGGAGGCACTCAACGCTGGCTGCTGCGTGCGAAAACACCGAACGGTCCGGCTGAACGCCCCATGCCCGCCATGAGCTGCGATGCGGACTACCCTGCCCTTATTGGAATGCAGCTGGTCTCCGGCCGGATCTTCGACCCCAAGATCCCGAGCGACGGCACCAATGCTGTGGTTGTGAATGAAAGTATGGTGCAAGCATTCGGGTGGAAGGATCCGCTCGCTGAAGCGCTCACCGTCCCAGGTGATCCCACTGCACAACCACCACAACCCGACCAGGAACTCAAGGTGATCGGTGTAGTGAAGGACTTCCACTACACCAGTTTGCACACGCCTATAGAACCCATCGCCATTTTCCAAGGCAACCCGCGCTACGGCGTTGGCCGGCTCATGCTGCGCCTGGCACCCGGCGATGTTTCACAACAGCTCGCCTCCTTGCAAAAGCGCTGGAAGGAATTGCAACCGAACGCTGAGTGGAACGTGACATTTCTCGATGATTCGATCGCGCAACTCTACCAAGCCGAAGACAAGCTCTTCCGCGTTTTCACCGCCTTTGCGGTTCTTACCATTCTGCTCACAGTAATGGGCCTATATGGTCTGGCGTACTTCACAGCAAAACAACGCACCAAGGAGATCGGCGTTCGGCGTGTGATGGGCGCATCGCTCATGGACATCGTGAAACGCATGAACCGAGAGTTCATCATCCTCATGGGTCTGGCGATGCTCGTGGCCTTCCCACTCGCGTTCTACGCCATCGGCCGATGGATGGAAAGTTTCGCGTACCACACGAGCATCTCACCGGTGTACTATGCACTGGCGCTATTGATCACCTTGTTGGTTACCGTGCTAACCGTAAGCGTGCAAGCTTACAAGGCGGCCATCGCCGACCCCGTGAAAGCGCTGCGATACGAGTAGACCATGCTCAAGAACGTTCTCCTCACTTCGTTGCGAAATCTCTCGCGGAACAAGCTGTACACGCTGATCAACTTGTTGGGCTTGGCCACAGGCCTCGCTTGCTTCGTGCTGATCGGTCTGTACGTGCAACATCAACGCAGTTTCGATCGCTTCGTGCCGAACGCGGACCGCGTGTTTCGTGTGACCGGTGAAATTGACCCCGGCTCGGAGTCCGGGGGGAATGGCCAAGGCGAACACAGCAGCAGCATGGTGTTCGGGCTCGGTCCTGCGTTATTAGCGGAGCATCCGGAATTGATCGAACGCCAGTGCCGTTGGTTCGATTTTCAGGATCCACAACACACACTGAAAGTCGGAGATAGTCTCAGTACCAACAAGCTCTTTACGGAGACCGGTCTCTATTTGGTGGACTCCACGGTCTTTGACATATTCAACTACCCGCTCAAAGTGGGTGACCCGAAGACAGCGCTGGCACGCCCCGGCAGCATCGTTCTTTCGCAAGCGCTGGCAAAGAAGTACTTCGGCGATGCCGATCCGATGGGCCAGATGATGAAATGGGATGGCTCCATGGACGTGCAGGTGACGGGGATCCTGGGTGAAATCCCACGCAACTCGCACATCGCATTCGAAGGCCTTGTCTCATTCAGTACGATCCTCCAGTTCTGGCAGCAGATCGAGAAGAACAATTGGGTGTGGAACCCATGCTGGACCTATGTACGCCTGAAGGAAGGGATCACAACAGCAGAGGTGAACAGGGTATTTCCGGACTTTATCCAGAAGCACTATCCGGATTTCCTTAAGGATCAGGTTGGCCACAAACTGCAGCCACTGGTGGATATCCACCTCAACTCGAAGTTGGACTTCGAAATGCACCAGAACGGAGATGCCGGAAGCGTCAACATCCTTTGGGTGATCGGCTTCTTCATCATCCTTCTTGCTGGCGTGAATTTCATGAACCTCGCCACTGCGCGAAGTGCATATCGAGCCAGAGAGGTTGGCGTGCGCAAGTCGGCGGGTGCAACACGAGGACAGCTGATCGGCCAATTCCTTTTCGAGAGCGTGCTGATGAGCTTGATCGCAGCATTGATCGCATTGGTGTTGATCAAGTTGTTGATCCCAGCGTTCAATTCGCTATCTGGTGAAGAGATCCAATTACCCGGGCTCCTTATGCCGGGTCTACTGGGTATTGCAGCGCTGCTCGGCCTTTTGAGCGGGATCTATCCGGCCTTTTTCCTTTCCAGCTTTCAACCGGCCGTGGTATTGAAGGGCAATACGGGTAGCACTTCACGTGGGCAAGTCTTGCGAAGATCACTCGTGGTGGTGCAGTTCGCGATCGCACTGGTGTTGATCATCGGAACGGTGTTCGTGAAGCGACAGCACGATCACTTGCGCAGCGTTGACTTAGGCTTCAACAAGGAGCAGGTGCTCCTGATCCCCGTTCGCGGGCCGATGGCCGATGTGTACAGTGCGGTTTTCCCTGAACTGAAGAACATCAGTGGAGTGAAGAGTGTCTCCTGGGCCAACGACATCATCGGCAAGAAGCACAACACGCACGAGTTCAACTGGGGGAATATGGAACAAGGCAAGTGGACCTATCTCCCAGCACTGTATGTAAACGAAGAATTCAACGATGTGGTGAACGTGGATCTGCTCGCGGGCAGATGGTTCTCGCGCGAATTTCCCGGTGATGATTCGCTCAGCGTGATCGTGAACGAAACGTTCGCCCGGCAAACGCATCCGGATGACCCTACGAAGGCAATTGGTGATCGTATGGACACACCACATGGCGATGAGCGTGTGATCGGCGTGGTCAAGGATTTCGCCTTCGACCCCTTGTTCAAAGCTGTTCAACCGTTCGTGTTCGACATGTGCCAACCGTACGATCGCGGCCAATGGATCAGATACCTGTACCTGCGATTGGAAGCCGGAGATCCGGCACCGGTGATCGCTGCCGCGAAAGCGAAGTGGAATGCACGCACAACCGACTTCCCGTTCGAGTATCAGTTACTGGACGAGCAACTGGACGGCCAGTACGAAGCCCAAGGCACACTTGCGAAGCTCATCGGCATCTTCTCGTTATTAGCTGTGTTCATTGCCTGTTTGGGTCTTTTCGCCCTCGCTTCGTGGACAGCCGAAAAACGTACGCGAGAGATCGGCATCCGCAAAGTGATGGGGGCTGACACGATGTGGATCGCCTATCTGGTGACGCGCGATTTCCTTCTGTTGGTGCTATTGGGCGCGCTTTTGGCAATGCCTTTGGCTTGGTTCGGTGTGGGCCGCTGGCTGGAGAACTTCGCCTTTCGCACGACCATTGAGCCACTGGTGTTCGCGCTGGCATCCTTGGTAGTACTAGCGATCGCGGTTGTCACGGTGAGCTTCAGGGCAATACGGGCGGCACAATTGGATCCGGTGAAAGCCTTGCGGCACGAGTGAGGGTCTAAAGGACGCACGTCCCGGCCCGACAACACTTCCTCGACGCAGGTGTTTTCTACGGACCCGCTACCGCGATGGTCATCGGGCTAACGGAACAATGGGATCACCTCTCCCGGTGTTGGCAACACCACTTTGCATCTGTCGCAAGGAACACTAAGAGATGCCCCTTGTTGTTCCTTGTTTGTGGTGTGGTAGATCACAACGGTCCTTGCCTCGATCACCCGGCCCGCTTTCTCGAAAGCGGCCATGATCGCGGGCGTTACGAAGGCAACGTCAAGGTCGTGCGTTTCCAACAGGTCTTTGATATCCTCGGTATCACCGGTGAAATAGACCCGCCTTCCGTTCCATTGCACGATGTATGAGTAATGGGGTGTTTCCCCGAGTGGCGTTGAACGCGGATTCACGTAGATGCCCGTCTTTTCGCCCAAGCGTTCGGTCCTTCTATCCAGCACCTCACCGTTGAAAGCTGGCGTGAATGCGCGCCCTCCAAGAACAGGTGTAGGCGGTTCGGTCACGTACAAGGCGATATCATCCGGACCTATCCCTTTATGATCCATTGGGGCATCAGCAAATACGCGAAAGCCATCCAGATCAAGGCGGACAAGGCTTCCACCGACGAACGTGGCGGTTGGTCTCTGGGCAAAAGAGGCACTCGCGACCAATGCGATCGCCATGGTTGGAAAGACAGTACGGAACATCTTGGTGTTGAAAGTTGTTGGGTTAAAGATGCGAACGATCGGCCCACACGTTAGACTTGCACGGTCGGTTTGATGAACCAAGAACAGAAGCGCATGGCAACCCAGGTCACGCACGACATACGCATCAGCGTAAAAGCGGAATACTCGCATGAACAGAGCGACCCGAAAGCTGGGCGCTTTCTGTTCAGTTACCGCATACGCATCGAGAACCGGGGAGCGCGCACGGTGCAGCTGCTTCGCAGGCACTGGCATATCGTTGACAGCCTCTTTGAACCTCGGGAAGTGAAAGGCCCCGGCGTTGTTGGTGCTACACCCGTTCTGGCAACCGGGGAACACTTCACGTACACCAGCTTCTGTGATCTGCGCAGTGCGTTCGGTCGCATGAGCGGCACCTATACCATGCGCCATACGGATGATGACTCCGGCTTCGATGTGGTGATACCTCCGTTCGAATTGGTGTATCCGATCGCGGCGAACTGACCTCCATAATCTTCTTTTAATAATCAAGTAGTTCTATCGCCCAGCATCGTAGGGTGCGTATCCTTGGAAATTCATGCGTAACCCATCCCCTTGGTCCTCATTAGGCCAAGACCTCCCGGCCTCGATCGTCGTACTTCTGGTGGCCCTGCCGTTATGCTTGGGCATCGCGCTGGGCAGTGGCGCGCCGCCGATGAGCGGGTTGATCGCCGGTGTGGTGGGCGGCATTGTGGTAGGCTTGCTCAGCGGCTCATCATTGAGCGTAAGTGGTCCGGCTGCAGGACTCACGGCCATTGTGGTAGCTGCGCTCCAAGTGCTACCGTTCGAGAGCTTCCTGCTCAGCGTGGTACTGGCTGGTGTACTACAACTTGTATTGGGATATCTGCGCGCAGGTGTGATCGGTGACTATGTGCCGAACAGCGTGATCAAGGGCATGTTGGCGGCCATTGGGATCATCCTCATCCTGAAACAGCTCCCCCACTTGGTGGGGCATGATGCCGATTACGAAGGCGATGAGACCTTTCTCCAATCCGATACCGAGAACACCTTCAGCGAGCTCTTCAGTTCCTTCCCCCACATCACACCGCTGGCCGCCGGTATTGGGCTCGTTTGTCTGTTGCTGATCATAGTGCTCGAGAACAAACCGTTCAAAGGCTTCCTTTTCTTCAAATACTTCCCGGTCCCGCTCGTGGTGGTTATAGTCGGGGTGCTGATGGAACAATTTCTTAAAACGTCCGCTCTTTTCCTACAGCCAGACCAACTCGTGCAACTTCCGATCGTGTCGAACACTTCAGAATTGGCGGGTCTGCTCACGTTCCCTGATCTTTCAGCCTTGACGAACCCTGCTGTTTGGACCACAGCGGTGACCCTCGCGCTGGTAGCGAGCCTCGAAACCTTGCTCAGCATCGAGGCTGTGGACAAGCTTGACCCGTTGAAGCGTGTATCTCCGGCGGATAGAGAATTGAAGGCGCAAGGCGTGGGCAACCTGCTCAGCGGCTTGCTCGGCGGACTACCGGTAACCTCGGTGATCGTGCGTAGTAGCGCGAACGTGAACTCGGGCGGCCGCACTCGCATGAGCACGATCCTGCACGGTGTGATGATGCTCTTCTGCGTGTTGCTCATTCCGGGTGTTTTGAACTTGATCCCGAAAGCGTCCCTGGCGGCGATCTTGATATACACGGGATATAAACTGGCCAGGTTGTCCTTGTTCAAGGAGTTCTATGCGCGAGGCTGGGACCAGTTCATCCCATTCGTTGTCACTGTGCTCGCGATCCTGCTTCTCGATCTCGACGAGT
>JANNYL010000116.1:0-6532 GCA_031410075.1 Flavobacteriales bacterium | reverse complement strand
CGCAAATTGCACACTTGCAGTTGCAACGATTGCTCGTTCAAATTGCGCAGGTTGGCACTGCTCACATCGGTCTCCTGGTTGATCCCCGGAGGCAGCGTATAGTTGATCGGTGTACGACGGCCGTTCTCCTCGATGTTAACCGCAGCTACGTTGAAAAGCGTTGCCTCCGGATCACCACCACCAGGACCTTCGCCGAGCGTTTCCAGTGTCTGTAGGTACTTCCTCCATTCGCCGCGAATGAATTCCAAACGCGCGAATCGCAACACTGCAGGGTCGCTCCACCCTTTCATTTTCAAGCGCATGAAACGGATACTTCGAAAGTCCTGGATGCCATTCACCACCCGGTCCGGTTGGCGAATGGGTATCTTGAACTGGTACCAAGCAACTGAACGTGTTCCATCGGCCGATGGGCTCACAATACGGTCCGTAATGAAGTTCTGTCCCACCACCATGTCCGCTGGCCGCAGACTCACTTTGTACTGGAAGTAACTCTCGCTCTCGCTCAGGTTCTGGTCCTGGTTGATGTCTTCAGTACTTGGCAGCGTGGTGCTTTGTGTCGGATAGTCCGCCGGGTCATCCTCGTCCGTAATGGAGTTGCCTTCTGGCCCGTTGAAGTACTTGTACCTCCGCAGGATATCGTAGGGTGCCGCATCCAGATCGCTCCCTCGGAAAAAGTGGTAGCGATCCCCGCTGGGATCCTGGATGATGGAATCGAGAGCCGGACCCGGCAGCACGTTGGTGGCAACATCGGTCAAGTATTGAGCATTAGGCAGAAAAGCCTGCTCGGTGGGCATATTGAAATTCGGCTGGTTATCGGCCAATCCATCGAGGCCGGCGTCCTGGAATTTGTAGGAATTGTCCTGTGTTATCGCGAATGCGTTAACAACGCTTTGGGTAGCGGGAACAACACCCCAAGCCGTTGCGCTGGTGGTGGCACTTCCATCGTTCAAATTCTCCGGTAAGCCGTTCTCGAAACTCTTGCGGCTATCGCGCAAGACATCTTCACTTATGTTGCCCAGATCAATGTAGAAATCACCACCCGTGATATTCCTCGAATCCGTGTTGCTCCCGTTCAGCGCACCGTCACCGAAAGGGTCCATCATCCAGAACTGGATGGTCTCGATGTTGCTCTGCTCGAAATCGGTGGTGTTCACACGGCGGGTAATACCTGCCCAATTGTCGGCGGGGTTGGGCAACTTACCATTCGGGTCCAGGTTCGGCTCGTAGTTGTACGGGCCACGTTCGTTCGGGTAATACGCCAGATCCAGGACAGGAATGTTCGACGGTGTTCCAGTAGGTAGGACACGATTGGGAAACACCTCCTTTTCCAGGATCTCGCGCACCTGATTCGTCTTGTCGGTTCCATCAGGAACGGGCGGTTTCAAATTGCCCTCGCGGAAGAAAATAGGATCAACCACATACCATGCGAGCAGTGCACGCTTGAACCCGTTCGTGCGATCAAAATTATCGCCTTCAGGCCAAAGATCACCAGGCAAAGCCTGTCCTTGCGGTGTGCTGGCATGGAACCATTGCGCTTGTTGGCGCATATCGATGGTGCTCACGCTGCCTTCAAAATCATCGATGTAACTGGTTCCCGAATTCCCGATCGCACGGCTGTGACCGGGTATCAGGTACGCGCCCTCGGCACTCATGTTCACCGTGCTCACTTCCTTGGTGGCGAAGAATGGTAGTTGATCCACCAATCGCGTAACAAAACCGCTCTCCGTTTTCCAATTCGCATCAAGGCCTACAATGGTGTTACTGATCGGCTCATCCCCCACGTTCACTTTCTGGGTGAGCGGGCGTTCGGATAGATTCATGATCGTACCACCGATCGTGAGGTCCTTGCTCACTTTGTAATCAAAGCGTGCACCAGCCAATGTTTTTTGTTGGATGCTGAAGAGCGAGTTGCTTTCCAAACTGATATTGATGGGCGTGCCGCTTTCGAGGATACCCTGGTTCAGGATCTTCACGCGGCCCAGGTTGTAATCCACGGTATAGTCCTGGCCCTCCAAAAGCCGAACGCCCCCGGCGGTTACAGCAACGGAACCCTGTGGTATGTTCACACTGTTCAGGCTGATCACGTCGCTACTGGCACTCTTGTAACTGCCTCGTAAGCGGAAGCGGTTCAGTTCGGGTAGGTTCTGTGCTGCCGTCTTTGTGCTGTCGTACAACTGCTGGAAAACGATGTTGGCACGTATCGCAGGGGAGTTGCTCGCATCTTCAAGCAGTCTTCTGTCCAAGTAACTGCCGAACGGTTCGAGAACGGGAAAGAAGATCCGCCCGTTCTGTGTATTGATCGTTCCGCCAAGAGTGGCCGCATTGTCAACAAAATCGAAAGCTCCATCCGGGTTCGGTGCGTTCTGCGGATCCAACCGATCCAGCCCCAACGTCTGGATAACCGGGACCGTAGCCACCGGTGGTCGTGGGATATAATTGATATCCACCCCTGTCGCTGGATTATTGTAGACAAGATCCAATCGGAAGTCTTCGCGGTTCACCTGGAACGCCCCGAGCGAATACACGTTCTTCATCATCAGGTCCCACAGTGGTATGCGCGGGTTGGTGATGGTCGCCTTCAACAAGCGAAGCACAAGTGCACTGGGGGCTGATACGTCTCCCGCGAACTGCCCTACCTGGAACGTCTCACCATCCAACGTGTATTGGTATGCCACCATCAACACCTCGTCGTTGTTGAGGTTCTGGTTCAGCCCGATGAATCCGAGACGTTCGTTCACCGTGAATTCTGATGGTAAAAGCAATCGCGCGCTTTCCAGTTTTTCATAGTGCCTGCTTGCAATGAAGCCTTGCCCCTGCAACCAAGCCGTGGCATTGGTAAAACCAGCCACGGGACCACCAGGTACCGAGGTGAGCGCGAACAACGAGTTCGCGGCGTTGGAAGCCCTGTTCCCTGGTGCGTCGGTTAGTTGAGGCACGAACCCAATAAGACCATCACTGAATTTACCTGCGGCTATGGCCGCAGGGCTTGCATCCTCACCGAGGTCCGTGAATCCCACTGCATTGCGGGTTTGCTCAAAGTCGAATCGGGTGTTGGTGATCCACACCTCGATCCGCGTGATATTGATCCCACTATTTACAAGTGGCAGCGTGCGCAGTGCGTTCTCGTAACTATCGCGGAAGTAATTGCTCAGGAAGTAATACTTGTTCGCCTCGTATTCGTCAGCCTTGATATCGAAGTTCGTGGTCTGTGCGCCACCGGCCACCTGCACATTCCGTCGCTGGCCTTTTTCCTGGCTGAAGATCGCCGTAGCCGTAAGGCGACCGAAACGCAGTTCCGTTTTCAAGCCGAACAGGCTCTGGCTTCCTTGTATCAACTGCCCGGTAAGCGGCAAACTCACGTTTCCCGCCTCCAGCTTCTGCACGATCTGGTCCTCATCGCCCACATAGTTCAACTTCACCTGATTCTCGAAATCGAAGGTGGCTTCGGTGTTGTATGCTGTATTGATCTTCAGCGCCTCACCGATGTTACCAACCAGGTTCAACTGGATACGTTGGTCGAAATTGAACGTGGTGATCTTGCGCTGGTCAACCGGAATGCGCGGGTTCTCGGTTTTGCTGATGTTCAAACCGAAGGTGACCTCTGCACTCCCTTGCGGCCGAATATCGATGTTGCATCCCCGGAAGATCCGACAGAACGCCTCGCTCCGCACGTTGATCGTCTTTGACCAAGGCTTGTCCGCATCGCGCTCCGTGGCCGCTTTGTTCTTGTCCGTCCAGAACGTCTTCATGCTCTTCTGCATGTCGTAGTTCAAGTACTCATCGAGCGACATGCTCATGGGTGGACGATACTGGATATTGTCACCAATGTTGCTCTGCAGAATGTACTGGCCAGTGATCGGGTCGTAGACCACGTCGTTCGTTACGTTTTCAGGAGGAGCCAGGTCGATGGTGCCTGTGTTGTTCTCCCCCGGAGCCGGAGGATCAATGATGGGATATTGCAGATCGATCTCCGGTGTGTCCACTTGCTGGATAAGAGCCCAAGGATCCGCCGCGAGCAATTCGGCATCGGCAAAACAGGCTAACGCCAATAGCACGAACAACCGCACAGGCCAATAGCCAAGCACCGCCGCGAAAGGCTTACGTGCAAAATGGCGGAATGCGCGGAACATCGTGTTCAGTTCAGAGATTCTTCAGTGATAACCGGATCAATTCTTCCAGTGGCAATGTCGCATCAGCCTGTTCGCTCAATACCCGTTGTAGCGACCGTTCCGCTTTGGCACGGTCCAGACCTAGTGAAACCAAGGCCGATAACGCCTCGGCACGCAGTGTATTGCCTCCGCCCCCGGCGACGGTCAGCATTCGCTCTATCGGTTCATTGGTCAGTTTGCCGCGCAACTCTCCAACAATGCGCTGCGCCAATTTGGGACCTATACCCTTCACACTCTTCAAAGCCGACTCATCGCCGTTCAAGATCGCTACGCGCAACTCGTCCGCACGTTTGCTTCCCAAGATCGCCAAACCGATCGTCGAACTCACTCCCTGCACCTCGATCAACTGGCGGAACAAATGGCGCTCTTCGGTGTTTACAAACCCGTACAACTTGTGCTCGCTGAGACCGCTGCGGACATCAACGCTTACGGAATAATGGATGTGCAGCTTGCACGTCCCACGTTCCGGCAGGTCGCCGAACGTGTTGGCTGTGATATGCACGAGGTATCCCACCCCATGGCATTCCACCACAGCGTATCCCGGCGTTTTTTCCGCAAGGTCTCCGCGCAAGCTTTCGATCATTCCAGGTCCTCCCTTCGGTCCAAGTAGTTCGGGAGGAAGTGTAAAGTCTCTTCGATAGAGGGGTGATTAGGTAATTGGCCGATAGGCCGTTTTTCTGAAAGGGGCCGCAAAATACAGAGATGTGGGTATTGGAACGCGTTATCATTGGGATCGGTCGCTTACTCGGGGATGGTTCCCAGCGACATCGACCAGTTTTTGCCCGGTTTAATGTGCCGTAGGCGCAACTACCGCTGACTTTGGCGCGATCCGCTGCGAAAACGCCCTTCCGCGATCTTATGCCCTTACCCTTTCCCGAATAACTTGCAGCCTACCTGATCCGGAAGAGCCTAATGAACCTCGTTTTTTTCACGGGTGCTGGTATAAGCGCGGAAAGCGGGCTGCGGACCTTCCGGGACGGTGACGGGCTCTGGGAGGAATACAAGATCGAAGATGTTGCTACCCCGGAGGCTTTTGCACGCGATCCCGGTTTGGTGCTTCACTTCTATAACCAGCGCCGGGAACAGGTGTTGAATGCTCGGCCGAACGTGGCGCATCTAACCATTGCCGAATTGGAGGAGCAGTTCGATGTTCACGTTGTAACCCAGAACATCGATGATCTGCACGAACGAGCAGGGAGTTCGCATGTGATCCATTTGCACGGCGAGATCCGCAAAGCAAGGAGCACAAAAGACCCTCGGTCGGTCACTGAGATCAACGGCCCAACACTATTACTGGGCGATCGTTGCTCGCTTGGATCCCAACTTAGACCCCATATCGTGTGGTTCGGAGAAGAGGTGCCAATGCTCGACAAGGCCGCTGAGATCGTGAAACAAGCCGACGTACTGGTTGTTGTTGGTTCCTCCTTGCAGGTTTATCCTGCGGCGAGCTTGATCCACTGTACTTCAGCTGGCTGCCCTATCCACGTTGTGGATCCGACCGATGTTGAAAGTGGTTCAGCGCACGTGACACATTGGAACGAAAAAGCCAGCTCAGGCTTGCCCCGGCTGGCTTCTTGGCTGAAAGAGAAATATAGTTAGCGACCTGTGATCACCAATCGACGAGTAATGACGGCTTGGCCGTCCAAATGCAACTGCACCATCCAAACGCCTGGAGCCAAGCCCGAAGTAGGGATCACATTGTTCGTTACACCCTTCACCAAAGGCCGCACCAACGCGACCTCGCCCAATGCGTTCACCAACTTGACCTCGGCGAGAGCAACACCCTGCGCGATATCCGTTGATAGGACCACGTCTTGACCAATTGAAGGATTCGGTGCGATATCGAAGCGTTGAACGCCCGTTACCAATTCGCCGAAACCTGCATCAGGCGTAGTGCAGAATTGAATATCAACCCACACACTGTCGTTCACGTTCGCTGCGTCGAACCACACAAAGTGGAACAGGCAGCAAGCCTCCAAACCCATCGGCTTGAAGTAGGCATGGAACCCGTTGTTCGGCACGCCGGGTGAAAGCACTTGGGCCACAATGGCCTCCCAAGTAGGATTCACTCCCGCATTCGCAGGTAACCAGCATTCGCCCCAGCAGAAGTAGTTCTGTGTTCCTGTGCAAGCTTCTTCTTCATACCGCACCATATCCACGGTCTTGGCATCAGTGCCATTCAATGTTACTACCAGATCGACTTCCATGGTCGCATCGGTAGGGTCACCAATAGCCAGAATGGTCGTGCCATTGACCAGATTCCCATCCGTGTCGGTAACATTCAAAAGTTGGGCTTGGGCTGAAGCCGAGCACAAAAGTCCGGCAACGGTTATTAGTTGGGTAATTGTTCTGCTCATGTTCGC
>JANNYL010000115.1:0-3191 GCA_031410075.1 Flavobacteriales bacterium | reverse complement strand
GATTCGTGGGAGTATATCAACACGGTCGAATCCTGGCTCCGAGGAAGTGGCTGGGACCCGGACCACCGCTTGCCGGGCTATGCGGTCATCTATCTCATGTTCCGCTGGTTCCTTGAGCGACCCAACGCAGGCGACGCGCTTGTGGTCTTCCAATTGATCACAGCGGTCCTGGCTGCATGGTGTCTCGCTCGTGAAGCAGCTCATGCATCAAAGCGTTCAACATTGTTCTGGCCATTGTACCTCTTGCTATTGTTCACTGCTTTCCATGCTGTCGCGGAGAATAACCTGATCAACGAGAGCCTGACCACCTCAACGCTGATGTTCCACTGGACATTCTATTCGAGATTTCGTCGATCCGGTTCTACCGCATGGTTGATCACTTCGGGCTTCTTCATTATGCTTTCGATATTCCTTCGGCCCATATACGGACCGCTGCTGGCCGTCGTACCCTTGATCGAACTGTTCCGTGTCGGCAAACCTTTTGGTCGCCGCGTCGTTTGGGCTTTTCTTTTCGTGCTTCCGTTCCTCATTTCTGACGGAATATGGACTGTGCGCAATTACCGCCAGTATGGCGGATTCCATCCACTTACCAATCACGGACCCTACAATCCGGTTTTTTCGGCCACCCCCTACTATGCGGTCATTTGGTATGTGCAGGCCTATGGAGGTCACTGCTATTGGTGGGACCCGATCGCAGATATGCGCTGGTTTGGTTACGAACCGGATGCGGGCGGCGGCACGAACCGATCCATTCCAGGAGTGCCAGAACCACCTGAAGACGCCTATACATCCATCTGTACGAAGGATAGCCTTGCTGGCTTGGCCATCGACTTGCGTCAAACCAGGTTGCCGGGTAAACCCAAAGAACAGATCGACTCGACCGCAAAATCGATGATGGCCAAAGCACGCCGATTCAGGGCAGCCTATGCTCGGGAGCATCCATTCCATTATCAGGTTGTCTCACGGCTTCGTTTATTGAAACATCAGTGTATCCATTCCGGAACGAACTCGCTGTTCCGGCGCCCATTTGCTGAACTCGCGACTGTCGAAAAGGTCTACAAGTTGATACAATCGGCCATCTATTGGTGGGTCCTGGTGGTTGGGATGTTGGGTGGAATAGTGCTGGCCATGCGCGTTAGGCGCGATCCGGTTGCGGCTGTCCTTGGTATTATGGCCGTATATGGGGTCCTGGCCTGCCCATGGATCATGCGTATGGCAGAGATCCGCTACCTGATACCGGTCTTCCCATTATTGATCGCAACCTCGACATGGCTGGCTTTGACCACGATCGAACGCGTGCGCGGCCGAAAGGATCGGGCTTCCATCGATGATCCTGCGCAACCCGTTCATCGTTCGTCCGTCTAGTCAGTTGATCGACAATCAGCAGTTTGTCGGAACAAAGTGCCACAGCAATATCAGGTTCAACGGTCACTTCACTAGCGCCCAATTCAAACAATCATGTATCGAGGTCGTTCGGTTTCGGTGGTACTCCCGGTGTACAATGAGGAGGAGAACATTCGCTTGGCCATCAAGGATTTTCTGGACCAACCCTTTGTAGACGAGGTTATCGCTGTAGACAATAATTCCAGCGATCGCAGTGCTGAAGAGATCAAATCCACTTCCGCACGCTATGTGTTCGAGACCCAGCAAGGCTACGGTGCTGCGTTGAAGCGAGGTATGCAGGAGGCTACAGGTGACCTTATCGTGACTGTAGAACCGGATGGTACTTTCATAGCCCGTGACATTGAGAAATTGCTCCTTTATGGAGAGGACTTCGAAGTGGTTTTCGGCACACGCACCTCGCGTGCCTTGATCTGGACAGGGGCGAACATGGGGTTCGGTATCCGTATGGGCAACTGGGCGGTTGCGAAATTTCTGGAATACCTGTTCAACGGCCCATCCCTGACCGATGTAGGTTGTACGTACAAGTTATTGCATCGCTCGGCTTACGAGCGTATAAAGGAGCGGCTCACGGTTAATGGTTCCCATTTCTCTGTTGAACTAATGGTTAGAGCCCTTCAAACGGGGCTGCGTTCCGTGGAGATATCCGTGAACTACAGACAACGTATAGGCACCTCGAAGATCACAGGAGATCTTTCCAAAGCGATCCGGCTTGGATTCCGCATGATCTTCTTCATCCTGCGCGAACGATTACGCTGAGGTAAGTCAGACCTGCAATATCCGTCTTCCCAGAGCGGATCGTTGCATCAACCACACTGCCGTTGCACTGGCGTAAATGATGTAATACGGCTCCAGCGTGATCGTGCGAAAACGGTTCTGCACGAAGAAGGCAACGCTGAAGACCAGCATGCAAACGATCAAACCAACGAGGTAAAGATGCTTGCGCCAATTGGCACGCAGCGATCGGTAAATACCGATATACCCCAGCACATAGATCGGCAACGACAGCAAGAATGTGATCAACCAATTGGTGAAGGAATAGAGGTGATAATTCACCCCTGGAACAAGGAAATACCAGAGATCATACGCGGCGAGTTCCCTCACCTTCTCCGGATTTGCCCGGCACCATTCCATGGCTGCATCCATAAAAATGGCTTGGCGTTCTTTCACGCCCACGGTGGCCAGTGTGTCCTTCAATTCACGCACCACCAAGAAATCCATGTTCAGTATGCGGCGATGCTCGTCGCTACCCAAAGCTGGCGGGTCTACGATGAAGCGGTATGTGTCTTCGTTGTGGCCCCAGAGGAAATGTCCGCCTTGACCGGTGCTGCTCAACACATACTGTCCATGTTTGTTGTATTGGTAAAGACCGTAGGGCAGCGTAAACGCGAAACTGATCATGGCGAACAAGCCAGCATGAGCAAGACGGCGCACAGTTGAACCGCGCATGTTCACCCATATGATCAACGGCACGAACGGTGCGAACAACAGGATATGGCTCTTGGTAAGGAAGGTGATGGCGAACAGCGATGCAGCGAAGGCTGTCCATTTCCAACTATCCTTATCCAACGCGATCATCAGCACATACAAGAAGAAGATCAGGTTGATCTGGATCGGCATGTCCTGCGCGAACGTGTTCACCCAGATCATTGTGAGTGGGAAAACGCAATAGACCGCAGCCGAGACAATGGCCGTTGTGCGATCGAAAAGCCTCTTCGCCATGCGGAAAAGGATCACACCGGTGAATGAACATAGCAGCAATTGCACCAGACCAAGCGACCATTTCCAAT
>JANNYL010000114.1:0-2313 GCA_031410075.1 Flavobacteriales bacterium | reverse complement strand
ATGACCTCGATCTTCATGATCGGTTCCATCAACACAGGCTTGCACTTGGGCAGTGCTTCGCGGAAGGCGCTCTTCGCGCAGATCTCGAAGCTCAAGGCGTCCGAGTCCACGTTGTGGAAACTGCCGTCGTTCAATGTCACTTTGAGGCGCTCGATGGGGAAGCCAGCGAGAACACCGTTCTGCAACGAGTTCTTGAAGCCTTTCTCAACTGCTGGAATGAATTCCTTCGGGATCGAACCACCCTTGATTCCGTCGATGAACTCGAGACCCTCTTTGGTCATGTCCAACTGCGGCTCGATCAACACATGGATATCCGCGAACTTTCCGCGACCACCCGTTTGCTTCTTGTAAAGTTCGCGGTGCTGGATGCTCTTGGTGATGGTCTCCTTGTACTTCACCTGAGGAGCACCCTGGTTGCACTCTACTTTGAACTCGCGACGCATACGGTCAACGATGATCTCCAAGTGCAACTCGCCCATTCCGCTGATAACGGTCTGGCTCGTCTCTTCGTCGGTGTGAACACGGAAGGTCGGATCCTCTTCTGCGAGTTTGAACAGCGCCTGACCCATCTTGTCCATGTCCGCCTGGGTCTTGGGCTCAACCGCGATACCGATAACCGGCTCAGGGAAGCTCATGCTCTCCAGGATGATCTGCTTGTTCTCGTCGCAGAGCGTGTCGCCCGTACGAATGTCCTTGAAACCAACAGCCGCCCCGATATCACCAGCTTCGATGATGTCGATGGAGTTCTGTTTGTTCGCGTGCATTTGGAAGATGCGGCTGATGCGCTCCTTCTTGCCCGTGCGCATGTTCTGCACATAGCTACCGGCAGGCACGCTACCGCTGTAGCAGCGGAAGAATGCCAGACGACCAACAAACGGATCGGTTGCGATCTTGAACGCGAGGCTCGCCATGGGCTCGGTCACGCTCGGTTTGCGCAGGATCTCTTCGCCACTGTCTGGATCGGTGCCTACAACAGCTTCGATGTCCATCGGGCTCGGCAAGTAGGCCATAACCGCGTCCAACATCGTTTGCACACCCTTGTTCTTGAACGCACTACCACACAGGATAGGCGTAATGCTCATGTTGATCGTGCTTTTGCGCACGGCGTTCATGATCTCCGCTTCGCTCAGGCTATTGGGATCGGCGAAATACTTCTCCATCAATTTGTCGTCGCTCTCGGCAACGGCTTCGATGAGTTTGTCGCGCCACTCCTTTACGGTTTCAACGAGATCGGCAGGGATCGGAACTTCGTTCCAAGTCATGCCCTGGTCGGCTTCGTTCCACACCATCGCCCGGTTGTTCACCAAGTCGACAACGCCTTTGAATTCCGCTTCAGCACCAATGGGCACTTGCAATGGAACAGGATTCGCACCCAACCGCTCGCGGATCTGTGCAACAACGTTGAAGAAGTCCGCACCGCTGCGGTCCATCTTGTTCACGAAGCCCAAACGGGGCACTTTGTATTTGTTCGCTTGGCGCCACACCGTCTCACTCTGGGGCTCAACACCACCAACAGCACAGAACAAGGCAACAGCACCGTCGAGCACGCGCAAGCTGCGCTCCACCTCTACAGTGAAGTCAACGTGGCCCGGTGTGTCGATCAGGTTGATCTTGTACATATCGTCCCGGTACTTCCAACTCGTGGTCGTAGCGGCGGACGTGATAGTGATACCGCGCTCCTGCTCCTGCTCCATCCAGTCCATGGTGGCTGCACCATCGTGTACCTCACCGATCTTGTGAACGATACCGGTGTAATACAGGATGCGCTCCGATGTGGTAGTCTTACCAGCATCGATGTGAGCCATGATGCCGATGTTGCGCGTATATCTTAGATCGCGGGCCATGTGTTCTCTGGGAGCTTAGAAGCGGAAGTGGCTAAAGGCCTTGTTCGCTTCGGCCATCTTGTGTACTTCTTCTTTCTTCTTGTATGCTGCGCCTTCTTCTTTGGCGGCAGCCATGATCTCGTTGGCGAGTTTCTGCGCCATGCTGCGCTCATTACGACCGCGGCTGTAGCTGATCAACCACTTCATCGCCAAGCTCACCTTGCGGCTATCGCGCACAGGCTGTGGGATCTGGAAGTTCGCACCACCCACACGGCGGCTACGCACCTCCACTTGTGGGGTCACGTTGGTGATCGCTTTGCGGAAGATGTCCAGCCCTTCTTCGCCGGTCTTCTCGCTCACGATGTCAATGGCGCTGTAGAAGATGTCGAACGACTTGCTCTTCTTGCCGTCGTACATGAGGTTGTTCACGAACTTGGTCACTTGCACGTCGCCGAACTTTGGATCGGGGAGCGTGGTGTGCTTAACTGCT
>JANNYL010000113.1:0-6633 GCA_031410075.1 Flavobacteriales bacterium | reverse complement strand
GCGGCAGCCCCACCTTCCGTAAGTCCCCGAACGTAGACGCCTTTGGGATTGGCCAGTCCAAGCTCTTGTGCCATGGCTTGGTCGATATCACCAATGCTCACTCCTATGAAGGCTCGTTGCACACTACCGAACTCCATCAGGTCAGCAGCAACCTTTCGTACCAGATTCGAGGGTACGGCGAATGAATAGCCGGTGTAGGCTCCCGTAGTACTGGCAATGGCGCTGTTGATACCGATCAGGTTTCCGCTGGCATCAACCAAAGCACCACCACTGTTGCCTGGATTGACGGCGGCATCGGTTTGAATGAAGCTTTCGATAGGGAGGATGTCCCGACTTTGATCCCCTTGGAGAATGTTGATGTTCCGGCCTTTAGCACTTACGATCCCGGCGGTCACGGTGCTTGTGAGATTCATTGGATTGCCTACGGCGAGCACCCATTGTCCAACCCGCACATCATCGCTATTCCCGTACGAAAGTGTTGGAAGGTCCTTGGCGTCCACCTTGATCAAGGCAATATCCGTACTGGGGTCCCGGCCGATCACTTTTGCCTCGAACTGGCGTTCATCGTTCAGATGTACCATGATCTTGTCCGCACCTTGTACTACGTGGTTATTGGTAACGATGTAACCATCATCGCTCATGATCACCCCACTACCAGCACCTAATTGGGTTTGCGGAGGCATTTGCCGGTTACCATAGAAGAAGTCCGCGAATGGATCGCGCCGTTGCACCTGGGTCTCGGTGGTTACATGAACCACAGCATTCACGGTTCTTTCCGCAGCTTCGGTAAAATCGACAGCGACCATGGAGGTGCCCGCTGGACCGGGCAAGCTCACGAACTTCACGGGAGCTGACGGAGATAATGGGCTGGCAAGCGCCAGTTTCGGATCGGTTGGGAGAAAACGGTCATGGGCGACCAAGGCGACCAAGGCTCCTGAAATGGCCATACCGATGTAGCTCAATGTGCGTTTCATCTGTTGTGCGACTTTGGTTGGTTGCGTTATTCTTAGTTCTATCGTTGCTTTTACGATACCTCTCGCAAAACAACGCTCGTCCTAAAAGTTTGTGCGTTCAAGTGCTGTTAAAGACTGTGATCCACAAGTATTGTTGGATCATCCCGCCGCCATTGGTTCTGCGAGCATTGTGCCAGCGCATCTTTGTGGCACAATGGCACGTCTGGCTTTTTCAAAATGGCAAGGAACAGGAAATGACTTTGTCGTGGTGGACGATAGGGAGTTGGCCTTTCCCACAACTGATCTGGACCTTGTTCGCAAGCTGTGCGATCGGCATATCGGGATCGGTAGCGACGGGTTGATCCTTTTGCAACCACAGCGCACAATGGACACTTCCTATCACATGGAATTTTTCAATCCGGACGGGAGCCAGAGTTTTTGTGGTAACGGTAGCCGGTGTGCGTTCGCGTTCTGGTCGAAGTTGACAGGTGCTGGAGAAGAAGCCTCCTTCACGGCGATCGATGGCGAGCACAGTGCTCAATGGACGAATGATCTGGTCCGTATCAGCATGCGTGACGTGAAGTCGATCGAACGCATTGACGATAACACGGATCATGCGCATACAGGTTCACCTCACTTGCTTTGTTGGGTGGAGGATCCGGAAGCACTGGATATCATAACCGAAGCTCATAACCATCGGTATAGCCAGCGATTCGCCAAAGAAGGTGTGAACGTGAATTTCTTGCATTGGAAAAAAGGCCGCTTGGAGATGCGCACATACGAGCGCGGGGTGGAAGGTGAGACCCTGAGCTGTGGCACTGGGGTAACGGCTGCCGCGTTGAGCGCGATGAGCCGCGGATTTATCACGGCATCCTGTAATGTGCATACTCGTGGAGGTGATCTTCGGGTTGAAGCAAGGTCCACAGGTCAAGGCGGATTTATAGGCGTTACGCTGGCTGGTCCTGCTCAAGAGGTTTTTACGGGCCTGATCGATCTCTAAGGGAAAATGAAACGCGTTCTGATCATTGTATTGGTGGCCTTGCTGATGCTCGGCGCATTCTTCGGCTGGCGCCTTTACAAAACGGTTTTCGGGCCAGGTCCTCGATTCGATAATGGGGATCGGATCCTGCTTATACCCACGGGATCCACATACGAGCAGGTGGTGGAGAGCTTGAAGCAAAGCGGACTGGTCGTTGACGAGAAGACATTCAGCCTGTTGGCCAAGCGCAAGAAGTACACTTCCAAAGTGAAGCCTGGACGATATCGATTACCGAGCGGTATCTCCTTGAACGATCTGGTGAACAAGCTGCGCAGCGGAGAACAAGAACCCGTGCGGATCACCTTCACGAACATCCGCACACTGCCACAATTAGCAGGGCAAGTGAGCAAATACATCGAAGCCGATTCGCTCGCGTTGATCGAAGCGATGCGTGATCAAGCGACCATCGACCGGCTGGGGTTCAGATCGGAAACGATGATGTGTTTGTTCGTGCCGAACACCTACGAATTGTGGTGGACGACAACCACCGAAGAATTTCTTGAGCGTATGTCGAAAGAGTATAAACGCTATTGGACCGAAGATCGAAAAGCCAAAGCAAAGCGCATCGATCTTTCGCAGACCGAGGTAAGCACGTTGGCCAGTATCGTTCAAGCCGAAACAGCCAAACCCGATGAAGCCCCGATCATTGCGGGCGTTTACTTGAACCGGCTTCGCATAGGTATGGCGTTGCAAGCGGACCCAACACTCAAATTCGCTTTGGGAATGGACAGCCTCACCCGCATCTTGACCAAAGACCTGGAGATCGATTCACCCTACAATACGTACACACATGTTGGGTTGCCACCGGGGCCCATCAACATGCCCGAGCCACGGTACATCGATGCTGTGTTGAACGCTCAGAAGAACGACTACCTGTATTTCTGTGCTCGGGAAACACTGGATGGTTATAGCAATTTCGCCATGACGTACGAGCAGCATTTGGTGAACGCCCGTCGCTATCAGCGGGCCTTGAACGAACGGAAGATCTTTCGTTGATCATTCAAGCAGCGATGATCGCGTTCAACATTCCACCTAACCACGATCGCGCTCAATTCGGCTTCGAGTGTTGGAAGGACTTCGACGCGGATCTATGGAAGCGCACCTGTGACGAAGCCACGGCGAAGATCAAGTTGTACAACGGTGCGTTGGACTGTCGTTTCTGCGATACGAATTGTATGCAGGTAGTCGGCGGAGGGAACTATCGGAAGCCTAGCTCCTTGTGGCTGCGTGAAGAGACCAGTTAGTGCGGACTGTTGATGGATGGACGAGGCCAGAGGAACGGCTTATGTTGGTGTGAGCATTGGGGGCGCATCCTTCCATGGTGGGGCCTTCGGCGGGCACAACCCTCGGTAAGGATCCATCCTATCGGTTCCCTCAGGCTTTCATGCACGGTCTCGGGTTCATCCTACTTCGAAAGCCCGATGCTTGCAACGGACGAACACTCTTGCACGTCTTGCCGGTAACTTCGCTCCATGACCCTCCACCGTTACTCCACGCTCGTTGCGTTCGCACTTGCGGCCAACCTCTTGCTCGCCCAACAGGTACAATGGCTCACAGTGGCTCCCAATACCTGGGCGTTGAACCCGGGCTTACCGGTGAACGTGCTCTGCGCACCGGATCCCGCGCATGTGTATGCCGCTTGTTTGAGCGATGCCAACTACAACTACGGCAACAACATCATGGGCAGCAACACCTTGACCCGGTCCGGTGCGGATGGTGCGGTGATCTGGAGTACGACCGTCGGCGATTCAGTGAAAATGGAGTCCATTGCGAGTGATGAGGATGGCAACGTGATCTTGGGTGGACGCTACTTCCAGCGCTTACTGATCGATGGACAGCCGGTGCTCACCGCGCCTGCTGGCCATGCCGGCATGTGTTCCTTCCTGTGCGCGTTGGATGAGAACAGACAGTTGCTCTGGCAGCGCGATGTATCCGGTGATGCGTTCGAAGATGTGAACGTGGCGTCGTTGGCCCTGGATCAGCAAGGGCGCATGTGGGTGGCATTGGCTACCTTCTTCGGTGCGCGGATAGTTAGACTGCAAGCGGATGGCTCCGAAGCGGAGAGCTGGCCACTGGTCGATTCCAAGTCGATCGGCAGCATTAGTTTCGATCCATTTGGGGGGCTCTATGTTTCCGGTGGCGCTACACAACCTAGCATTACGGTGAACGGTACGTCCTTCCCCGTGAATGAAGCGTATGTCTTCTTCGTCGCGCGCTTGAACGCTGCAGGTGATGCGCAATGGTTGCGTACCGCGCATGCTGCCACCTTTCAACGCCCTCGTGTGCAGGCCGATGGAACCGGTCATGCTTACCTGCTCGGCTCGCCCTACGATTCACTCTCTTGGGGGGATCTCCACTTCAATGGACCTGAGTGGATCAGTAGTTTCTTCCTCACCCGCCTGGACAGTCTCGGCGTTTTTGACTGGGGAGTGCAGCCGCCGCAAGATGGCTTCCAAGGTCAGTTCGAGTTGTCGAATGGCCAAGGCCTGGGTGTGGACGGGAACGGAAATGCGTACGTCTATGGTACCACTTACGGCACGGTGGATTGGGGCAATGGCGTGGTATCCACCTTTGGTAGCCTGCAGGATCAGGCGGTCACGGTGTTGAGCTTGGATAGCACGGGCATGGCGCGCTGGCAAAGCCAAGGGGGCAGCGACTCCTTCGATGTACCGCACGACTTGGCCGTAGCCGATGATGGTATCGTTCATGTGGTGGGAACCACAGGCGCAGCCTTCACCTTCGGCTTGTTCACCGTGGAGCCTGCGGACGAACGAGGATCCTTCGTTGCCCGCATCGATCCCAGCGTGAACACGGGCATCAGCGCTGCGGCCACCAGTGATGAAGGTCTTGCGGCATTGCCATCCGTATTCACATCCAGCTTCCGTTTGACCACGCAAAAGCCAATGAGCGGGGCGGTTTCTATCGTTGTGATGGATGCGACAGGTCGTGTGGTGGAGGGAGCACAACACTGGAATGACGAATTGGGCCTTGGTCTCGCACGTGGATCATACGAGGTGGTCATGCGCGTAGAAGGACGCGTGATGCGCACCAGGGTGGTGAAGGAGTGATCATCGGGTCGATAGGCGCAATACGTCGCGGCTTTGTTCGGTCCCTCAACCGGATTCACCATCTTGCGCCAGCCTTATGAAGATCCTTCCTCGCGCGTTCATCGCGAACCTGCTACTGCTCGCAATGCACGGAAGCGGCCATTCGCAATGTTGCGACTACCTCCTGGTAATGCACGACAGTTATGGCGATGGCTGGAACGGCGGTACGCTGGAGGTGAACATCAACGGGTCGCTCATTGGCACATTCGCTGCGGCAGGCTTGGGGAGCGATACGGCGTTCACGATCTGTAATGGCGACCAGCTGGTTTTGAGCTACGCTGCGGCGGATTACGAGAACGAGAACACCTATCAACTCTACGATCCAGTAGGCAACGTGGTCTTCGCTGATGGCCCCACCCCGAACACCGGGATCGTATTCACGGGTCTGGGTGATTGCGACGCCGTGGCTGCTCCAGGAAGCGTTCCGTGCGCTGCCCTTCCCATTGATACAGTGGACTGCGTGCTGGTGGACAACACAACCGCGATCGGGACAGGCATCGATCCCGGTTGCGCCAACTATCAGGGTTCCGATCTCTGGTATGTTATGCCCGTTCCGCCGAGCGGCAACGTGAGTGTGGGCACTTTTGATGCGGGAGGTTTGAATGACACCGGTGTGGCCCTATGGACCGGTACGAACTGCATTGATCTCACCCAGCGCGGTTGTGATGATGATGGCGGAGATGTCTATTTCTCCCTGGCCTTGGCGTACGAGTTGCCCGTTGGGGAAATGCTCTACATACAGGTCTTCGGCTATGGCGGAGGAACTGGGGCGTTCGAACTCTGTGTTACCGACCTGGGTACCGTTACGCTGGAAAGCTCCGAGTTGCCGATCGTTATGATCAACACGCTCGGTCAGGAGATCATGGACGAACCGAAGATCGGCGCGCTGATGGAGATCAAGTACAACGGACCGGGCAACCTTACCTACGTTACCGATCCAGCGAACGTGTACAATGGGGCTGTTGGTATCGAGATCCGCGGGGCATCGTCCGCTGGTTATCCGCAGCATCCCTATGGCTTCGAAACGCGCGACTCCCTAGGTGCGAACCTCGACGTGTCGTTGCTCGGCATGCCTGCGGAACATGATTGGGTGCTACTCTCCAACTACAACGACCGATCGCTGATCAAGAACCAGCTCGCTTTCAAGATCTCGGAGGGAATGGGGCAGTATGCACCGCGCACACACCTCTGCGAAGTGCTCATTGACAGTGTTTACAGGGGCATCTACGTGTTCGGTGAAAAGATCAAGCGGGATGCGGCGCGGGTTGATATCGCCAAGCTCACGGCGGATGAAAATTCCGGCGACGATCTTACCGGCGGATACATATTCATGCAGGCCTATTGGGACAACAACAACAGTTTTCTCTCCAATTACCACCCCATCGATCATCCCGACTTCGATGTTCATTTCGTCTACCATACACCATCACCCGATTCCATTACTGAACCGCAGCGTGACTACATAGCTGCCTTTGTTGATACAGTGGAAACGGCGTTATACAGCACTGCGTTCGCCGATCCGGCTACCGGTTAC
>JANNYL010000112.1:0-2354 GCA_031410075.1 Flavobacteriales bacterium | reverse complement strand
TCCAATATGCCATCGATGGAGGAGGCGCGGTCCATGATCGGGATCACCACCTGGAGGAGGTTGTACCGATAGGCATCCATGAGTTTCCGGTTGTCGCACTTCGCCAGATCGTACCAAGGCCCGACCAGACCGGTATGTTTTATTCCCTTCAGTTCGCTCAACTGCCCTGACCATACGCAGGGTTTCGCCTCCTTCCCATAGTTGCTCTTGTACCACTGCTCGTGTGGGGTGTACCGAACGGTCACTAAAGGGCCGAAACAGACAATGAGATCCTTGGCGTTGCGCCACCTGGTCCCGTTTTCGATGGTATCCACGAAGTCCCCCCGATCCCTTCGGAACACGATGTCTTTCGCGTTGAACGTGAAGCCGAGCGGACCCAGCACGGGCATCAACTCCTCTTCAAGCACCTTCACGATACGCTCGCGTGAAGGCATTCCGGCATGGAACATCACCTTGGGCGGGAACAGGCGGCTGAGGAAGCTGGACATGAGGCAAAATTATCCCGTCTCCTATCTGGCGCGGGTCTTCTCTTCTGTTCTTCCCCCTGGTGTCGCCAGCTGGCGCGGATCCCGCTATGACGGGACAGGTCCTGCGATCCGTGCCCCTTCACGCTCTTCATACCTGCGCATGGCCTCTCTTTCGTGCAAACCCATTACAGGACGAGCCACCGCATATACCATCTCGCAAAAAAGCTTGGTCCGATCTGCTTGCTCTTTTTCCGCACTACTTCACTGCAGAGGTCGTTCCGTAGCTCCGGCTACGCAACGACCTCTGCGGCTCGTCCTTCGAAAAAATACCCGCGCATCTCTAGACCAATCCTTACCGCGAAATGGTATTACCAGCCGGATCCCTGACCCATGTAGACCACGGGGAGCAGGACTTTAGCCTCCCTTCCGCGGATCCTTTCCACCCTTCACGCTATCACTGATTCGCACATCTTTGTGATCCAAACCACCGCCATGACCCGTTCCTTCTTGCTCTGCTGCGCCACCGTGTTCACACTGCACGCGACTGCCCAACGTGTGGTGCCCTTCGGTACCGGTGCCGCCGCAGGCGTGGATGACATGGCCGTCTGGAATGGCCAGCTGGTGCTGACCGGTGCGAACAGCATGGACCTGCTGGGCGTGGACGGTACCGGTGTGCAGAGCTGGGACGGTAACCAGGTGTTCAGCTTCCCCCAGATCTTTTCCGGTGGCATCGGTGCGCGCCAGGTGGAGGAGTTGAACGGTGAGCTATACGTCGGCGGGCGGTCTACATCATATAACAACGTCGCCCGTTGGGATGGTGCGGCCTGGGTGGGCTTGGACCAAGGCCTACCCGAGTCGATCAACGCGATGTGCGTACACCAAGGAGCCTTGCATGTGTCCACGCGCGACGGGCTGGTGTGCCGGTGGTCGGGTACTGTGTGGGATACCCTCGGCGGTCGTTTTGATAGTGATGTGCTGGCCCTGGTTTCGCACCAGAACGTACTGTATGCCGGTGGTGAGTTCGAGGCCGACGCTGCGCTGACCCCCATGGCCTACGTGGCGCAATGGAACGGCAACGCCTGGCAACAGGTGGGTGCGGGGCTCGCTAACCGTGCAACGGACCTGCTCTCCACACCGGATGGTCTGGTGATCGGCGGCAACTTCACGGCCGATGGCGGTGGCAACCCCTTGCCGCAGCGATGGGCCGTTTGGAACGGTACCGCCCTCAGCGTACCACCTCTGGACCCCATGCCGTACTACGTCCCCGTTCCGTTCGAGCACCTCATGGCCGTGCTGCCGGACGGCAGCTACATCGTGGATGGTTACCGCATCAGTGGCAACTCGGCCTTCGACCTGGACTATGTGGCGACCTGCGCTGCTGCATTCGACGCGCGCTTGTTCGTGGGCACCGGAGGGGAAGTGAACTACACCGGCGTCAAGGACACCAACCCCTTCTCGGAACTGATCGATGGTGTGCACCATACCGTGGTGGATGCCGGGGCCATGCGCGCCACGGTAACGCCCACGCCCGCCTTGTTCGAACGGCATTGGGACGACCTGCCCGGCCTGGAGGTTCCCCAAGGCGGCGGTGTGCACAGCGTGTACTCCGCATCACCCCTGCTCATGGGCAAACAGCAGGGTGCTTGGAAGCGATCACTGCCACGGTACAACCTGGTGGGCAGCGACAGCCTGCTCTGGGCCGGACCGGAACAGGCCTTGGTGCGCGATGAGGCCTACTACCGGCGCTACCACCAAGTGTGGACACTGGACCAGTACACCATCGACCAGCATGCGGCCCACTGGAACGACCCGGGTTACGAAACGCCCTACGCCATAGCTACCTGGCCGGGCAACGGCAACACGGCGAACGGTGAACCGGCGCGGCTG
>JANNYL010000111.1:0-4987 GCA_031410075.1 Flavobacteriales bacterium | reverse complement strand
CTTTTGGTAGCCGCCTTCCTGGGTCCAAATTGGCGATCCGTGTATAACCATGCGCTTTCTCATGATTATCGCTTCTTGAGCTACGGGGATAGCTCGTTGCTGATGCGTTAATTGCCCCAACCGCCATGGGATGTGAGCCAGATCAGAAGCAATACGAACAAAACCACCGGTAAGGCGATCGCGGTGATCGCGAAGCCTTTACCCCGCTGGTCCCGGATACTTGCTTGCACCAAGCCGATGATACCGAGTACGATGCCAGCAACGATCAACCAGCCCAATATGTCGATGGTTGTAGCGAACAATGCGGTGAATCCGATCATGCAAAACACGAAGGCTAAAATGCAGAGCGTGTTCCACTCAGAAAAATCACCATTCTCTGCTGGTAAATTCTCCTGCAACAGGAGAGGTGAGGCCCTGAGCTGAGGGTCACTGTCAGCGGGGGGTACAGGCTTTGGGCCATTGATCGGCGACCGTTCATTCTCAATTACTTCCTCAAGATTTTCCTCGGAGACCCCTTCAAGTGTTTTGGAGTTCGATGCGGTGCTGTTGTCAACTGGTTTTACAACAGGATCGCTCACCTCTGTGGCGCGCGACGCGTAACCCAATGTGGAGTAGTCGATCTCGTGTACCTGTATCCTTCCGGCCTTTGACCAGCTCAATTGGGCAGCTTCACTGGTGCCAACATCCGGCTTATCGCATTCTCGTACCAAGCTTGAAAGACTGCTACAGGAAGCACAAAGGACCAGCGCGCAAATGGAAAAATGAACTGGTTTCATGCGCGGCATTTCGATGTAAAGTATTCGAAACGAACAAACCCGAAATCGGACCTTCCCCTTGGCACAAAATAAGTGCCGCTATCTTGCGTTCCCATCGCGCATGCTCATACGGAAGCCCATAGTTCTTATTGTCCTCTTTTCCGCTGCTCTTACAGCTCAAGCACAGTTGGGCGGGAAATCCATCTTCAGGGTCTTCGATATCCCCAGTTCTGCCCGGCTCGTGGCGTTAGGAGGATCACCTGTTGCCGTGCTGGACAATGACCTCAATTTGGGTTTGTTCAACCCGGCATTGCTGAACGAAACGATGAAGCAGCAGGTGGCACTGAGCTACTTGCCGTATGTGGACAAGATGAATTTCGGTTATGCCAGCTATTGCCACCACTTCGATAGCGTGGGCATCACCACCAGCGGTAGCGTGCAGTATGTGGATTACGGGACCTTCACCCGCACCGATGAGACGGGAGCGGAGCAAGGGACTTTTCGCGCTGGCGAGTATGTTTTGCAACTAGGTGGATCGCATGCAGTAGACAGTTTGTTCCGGGTTGGGGTGAATGTGAAGTACATCGTTTCCAATTTGGAGAACTATCGCGCGAATGCCGTGGCAGCGGATATTGGTGGTGTTTTCGAAAAGAAGGCCATAGGGCTTACGATCGCCGCTACCGCGCGCAACCTGGGCTTCGTAACACGTTCGTTCACCGAAACAAAGGAAAAATTGCCCCTCCAGTTGCAACTGGCGGCTACGTACAGATTCAAACACGCTCCTTTCCGCATAGGTTGTTCGTTCGACAATTTGCAACAATGGGACCTTACGTACACGGATCCAACGGCGCAGGCACAAGTGGATCCTACGACCGGACAATTTGTTGAAGAAAAGGTGACCACCTTGGAGAAAAGTCTTTGGCATCTGGTGCCCAACGCGGAGATCCTGTTCGGCAAAAATTTCATGTTGCGCGTGGCATACAATTACAAGCGCCGACAAGAACTGCGATTGGAGGAAAAACCCGGCCTTACGGGAATGAGCATGGGGATCGGGCTGAAGTTGAGCAAGTTCCACTTGAGCTATGGCTTCGCTCAACTATTTCCAGGTTCCGCAAGCAATGTGATCAGCGTTGCTGTTCGATTCGCGGATTTCAAGAAGTCCTGAGGAGTGTTACCAGTTCGTTGTGCGCTGTGTATCCAAAGCGCTAAGGCGGACGCGTAAGCCATAACGGCTGGCCAAAGGGCAGCACCCAACGCGGATCGGTTCGCACTCACTTTCCCGGCGGGTGCTATCATTGGGGCATGCGCCGGATCAATATCGCCATCGACGGCTTCTCATCTTGCGGAAAGAGCACGTTGGCGAAGCAATTGGCGCACCACCTGCACTATACCTATATCGATAGCGGGGCCATGTACCGCGCGATCGCCTTGTATGTGATCGAGAACGGCCTGGTGATCGACGGTAAGCTGGACAAGGTGAATCTTCTGCGGGTACTGGACCAGATACACATCGGCTTCAAGCATGATGACGTGAGCCAGCGCAGTGAGACCTGGTTGGATGGGCGCAATGTGGAGCACAAGATCCGCGGCATGGAGGTGAGTCGCCATGTGACGCTTGTTAGCCCAGTTCCGGAGGTGCGTGCCAAGCTCGTGCAGCTGCAAAAGGCCTTGGGTACAGAGAAAGGCGTGGTGATGGATGGACGCGATATCGGAACGGTCGTTTTCCCCGACGCCGAAGTGAAATTGTATATGACCGCACGTCCAGAAATACGGGCCATGCGCCGCTATCAGGAGCTAAAGGGCAGGGGAGTAGAGGTAGACTATGCCAGTGTGCTAGAGAACATTGAACGGCGGGACGAGGACGATACCAAACGTGCTGCAGACCCATTGATCAAGGCACCAGATGCCTTCGAGATCGACAACAGCGATCTGAGTTCACACGAACAATTCGACATTGCTCTTGGGGTGGTGGTAAAGACGATCGGGGTAGTGACCGAGGCCGACTAGCGCAATTATCCTCCCAACAAGCCGCGACTGAGCACGTCCTCGAACTTCTCTTTCAGGATCGTGATCAGCTCCGGTTGCATGAAGTTGTAGATGTCCTCGATGTACAGGCAGACGATCGGCTTCTTCTCGTAAAGCTCTGGGAACTTGGTGCGGATGGCGTTGCGGTGGTACTTCTCCATCACTACGATCGCATCGGCCCATTCGAGGTGCCATTCTTCCAGCACAACAGCGGCAGTGCGATCGGTGCCTGCTGAATCCACCTCGAAGCGCAGGTCGTCCTTGTAGATCTCATAGGCCGTGGCACTGCGCATGCGGTTCACGGTGCAGACGAAGAGAAGGCGACGCTTACCGGTCAGCATCCGCTCTTAGCTCTGCGCTTGCGATTGTTCGGCCTGTAGGCGCTTCAGTTCCGCTAGTTCTGAATCGGGTACGACAAAGGTGTCCGACCACCGGTCATGCCATCCACGACTGTAAGGGTCACCAATGCAAGAGAATCCTTCAAAGGGAATGATGCGGATCACCGTTCGGAGGAGGATCGCACTCAGGTCCGGCGGGTTACCGAATTCATCAATGACGCGCGTTTTCGTTATGAACTTTCCGGGTGTTCGTTGCCAATTGTATTCCGTGAGAACATAGAGGCCGGGGACAAGAAGCAGGATGAAGAGCCCTGTCAGGAGTTCCAAGGTGGCGGTCCAACGATCGTGTTCAGCTTGGTAGAATAAGAGCGTAGTGACTACTTGCACGATGACACCAACGCCTTGGATGCATACCAGGTCGATCACGAAATGACCTATCCGAGGACCTGTCTTTACAGTTCGCACCGTGCGAGGAACGCGCACTTTGACACGGTCCTTTACAAGCCTCCCGTTGCCATCTCGCTCATGCACGGTTCGCCAGCGTTCCTCGCTCAGTTCCGTGATCTTCTTCATCAGTGTTACCGGCTAAGAGAGCAATTGCTCAATGCTTTCCACCGGATCCTTCACCCCCTCCACAAACCCCAGCACCTTCAGCATCACCCGGTCCAGCAGCGTATCCGGGCAGCTTGCCCCACTGGTGAGGATGATGGTCAGTGGTCGCTTCGTAGGAAGCCAATTCGATGTGCGCTCCAGCTTGTGCGCCGGATAGTTGAAGTGTTCGATCTCCTCGGCGCTCAGGATCTCCTTCTCGCCGTTGATGAAGTACGTGGGGAACTTGTGCTCCAGCAGTTCCACGAGGTGGCTGGTGTTGCTGCTGTTGTAGCCACCGACAACAAGGGCGAAGTCGGCTTCCTGTTTCAGCAATTCGTTCGTGGCGTCCTGGTTGTCGTTCGTGGCATAACAGAGCGTATCGCGCGTATCGGCGAAGTGGTTTTTCAGTTCGGTCTCACCGTACTTCTTCAACATCACTTGCTTCAGGTGGTCAGCGATGGCCTGCGTTTCGGTGGCGAGCATGGTGGTCTGGTTCACCACGCCGATCCGCTGGAGGTCCTTTACCGGATCGAATCCAGGCGTGGCGCGAGCCGAGAAAAGCTCGGTGAAACGGGAGAGGGGCAGTTCACCAAGTATGATCCGGCCGAGTTCGTCGGTTTCGGCCATGTCCTTCACGATCACCGTTGGGGCGCCCGCGGCGGTGTGGCTAAAAGTGGCGCGCGTCTCCTCGTGGGCTGCTTTGCCATGGATCACCACGGTGTAATCCTGTGTGCCGAGCTGGGCACTTCGTTTCCACACCTTCTCCACGAAGGGGCAGGTGGTGTTATGCTTCAGCGGGTCGATGCCGATGGCCTTCAGCTTCGCCTCGGTCTCCAAGGTGGTGCCGAACGCCGGGATGATCACGATGTCGTCGGCTGTCAGTTCGTTCCAGTCCATGAGCATCTGCCCGTGCGTGTCCTGTATGAACCGTAGACCATGACTTTCCAGATCGGCGTTCACTTCCGGGTTGTGGATCATCTGGCTGAGCAGGAAGATCCGCTTGCCGGGGTTCTCCTCCAGCGCCTTGTAGCTGATCTCAATGGCGTTCTCCACCCCGTAGCAGAAACCGAAGTGCCGGGCGAACACGAAACGCACCGGCCCCAGATCGAGCACAGTGGGGCTGAGGTCCTTCTTCTTTGGGTCCTGCGCCTTGCGGAAGGCCTTCAAGCGCCCGATGAGTTCGCTGCGGTAGTGGGTGGGGATGGTGAAGGAACGCAAGGGAGAATGTGGAAATGGAGGAATGGTCGAATGTGCAAATGGCTGAGCCTCAGAGCCAGG
>JANNYL010000110.1:0-4001 GCA_031410075.1 Flavobacteriales bacterium | reverse complement strand
GGGGATCTGAAAGTGAAGAACTGTGTCTACAGTGCGATGACCACACCACTTGCCACCGCGAGCGGAAGCACGTGGGACATCGCAAGTTGGTTCACTGCCGGCGGAAACCTGAGCTATACGCAGAACAGTGAACTGGGCGTAGTGGACGGATTCAACCTCAGCGCTCCCAACTTTACCCTCACAGGAGCTTCGCCCTTGAACACTGGCGCGAGCTTCGGCGACAGCGACCTCTCTGACCCTTTCTTCACCAATGTGACTTTCAAAGGGGCCTTTGGTTCGGAGAATTGGACCAGCGGTTGGTGCAACTGGGATCCGCAGAATACGGCGTACTGAGCGTTTGGCGACAACCGGCTGAAAGGCTGGACTCAGTAAATGCGAAAGGCTCCTTCGGGGGCCTTTCGCCGTTCAGGATCATCGTTCGATAAGGGCCGATCGCGGCCATGGCACGCGATCGGTAAGGTCTCAACCACTATCCACCATCGTCATGCGCACTCCCCTCCTCGTCGTTCTCCAGTCCATTATGTTGTTACCCGCCTTCTCGCAGACAAGCACACGCGACTTCCAAGGCACATTGGGCGGCACGATCGGCGCGAGCGCCCCAACGGGCCAGTTCGACCGCACCTTCGGAAAGGACATGTTCATGTTCGGTGCGCAACTAGGTTTTCCGTTGAAACGTTTACCTGTGCTGCAAGGCGGATTTGCCTTTGGCTATAGTGTGATGGGCAGCAACAAGGTCACTGTACCGATAACGACCGAATACCTGGGTGTTACGGACGGCACGCTGACCACACGCAGCAAGGTCTTTAGCTACCACCCCCTTCTAAGGCTGAGCCCACTAACCGGTCGCGTACGCCCCTATGTTGATGGAATGGCCGGCCTCCGACAATTCAGCACCACAAGTAAAGTGACCGCCGACGGGATGGAAGAGAACCTCAGCAAAGAGCGTAACGAAACTGACCTCGCCTTCAGTTCTGGCTGGGCAGCTGGTGTGCACGTGACCGTTGGTGGTGCGGCCTACATCGAGCTGCGCGTAGAACGGTTCGATAGCGGTGAAGCCACCTACGTAGACCCTTCGAGCATCACCGTAAGCGATCAGGGAACAGTAGGCTTCAGTACACTTACGAGCAAGACTGATGTCACCAACTTCCTGCTCGGCGTCGGCTTCCGATTCTGATCGATCCTACAGAAGTGGCCCGCGACAAGTCGGGGGATACGCACCTTAATATGTTGGTAACACGGCTGAAAACGCGGCGAGGGGATGGCCTGAGCACGGTTCGCAGTGCCGCTAAACTTGCACAGCGAAATAAAACACGTGGAAGGCGGCAAACGGATCGGCAGCGCGCTGATATCAGTATACCATAAGGACGGTCTTGAAGCGATCGTCCGGGAGCTCCACCGCCTCGAAGTTCGGATCTACACTACAGGCGGAACACAGGAATTCATCGAAGGACTGGGTATTCCAGTAACCGCGGTGGAAGACCTTACGAGTTATCCGAGCATTTTGGGAGGGCGGGTGAAAACCCTGCATCCGAAGGTGTTCGGAGGCATTCTCGGTCGACGCGATCTGGCGAGCGACGTAGCGCAATTGGAAGAATTCGCGATCCCACCGATCGATCTGGTCATTGTCGATCTGTACCCGTTCGAAGCAACGGTAACATCTGGTGGAAGCGAGGAAGCCATCATTGAAAAGATCGACATCGGGGGAATCTCGTTGATCCGCGCCGGGGCAAAGAACCATGCGGACGTGGTGATCGTTTCATCGCGGTCGCAATACCCCGAAATGCTCAGCTTGCTCAGTTCACAGAACGGCACTACGACGCTGGCACAGCGGAAGAAATTCGCCGCCCAAGCATTCGGGGTGAGCTCGCACTATGATAGCGCCATCTACAATTGGTTCTCGGGTGATCAAGGAGAACTTCGCCTGAGCGCCGGACCTGCGAACGCACTCCGTTATGGCGAAAACCCGCACCAGCCTGCAACATTCTTCGGGGATCTGCAAGGGTTGTTCGAGCAGCTCGGTGGCAAAGCACTCAGCTACAACAATCTTCTGGACCTCGACGCCGCCCTTGAGCTGATCGATGACCTTTCGACTTTGGGAGGCGTTCCTTTCGCAATACTGAAGCACAACAATGCGTGCGGCGCTGCGGTTCGTCCTTCGATAAAAGAAGCATGGGATGCCGCACTTGCAGGTGATCCCATTTCAGCGTTCGGTGGCGTTCTCATCACAACGGCCACCATGAACAAGGCAACGGCGGAAGCGATCGATGCGATCTTCTTCGAGATCGTATGCGCACCAGCTTATGATGCGGATGCCCTCGAAGTGCTGCGCAAGAAGAAGAACCGGATCATCCTGGTGCGCAAGCCAACAAAGAAACCCGTTCGGAAATACCGGACCGCCTTGAACGGAGTACTCGCACAGTCGCCGGATAGTGTGATCGATACGATGACCAGCGCGCGTACTGCAACCAAAAAGACAGCAACGGCATCGGAGGAGAAAGATCTGTTCTTCGCGAACATCCTGGTGAAGCATACAAAGAGCAACGCTATTGTTCTGGCGAAAGGCTACCAGTTGTTGGCCAGCGGAACAGGCCAGACAAGCCGTGTGGACGCGTTGGAACAGGCCATCGTCAAAGCGCAGAAGTTCAAGTTCGACTTGAAGGGGACAGTAATGGCGAGCGACGCCTTCTTCCCCTTCCCTGACTGTGTGGCTATCGCGGCCGCTGCTGGGATCACCGCGATCGTGCAACCCGGAGGCAGTATCAAGGACCAAGAAAGCATCGACGCGTGCGACACGCTCGGCATCGCCATGTGCATTACCGGAAACCGACACTTCAAACACTGAACCCACAACTCAATGAGCTGGTTCAACAGTTTCTTCACCCAAGAGATCGCCATCGATCTGGGTACCGCCAACACCCTGATCATCCACAACGACAAGGTGGTAGTGGACGAACCCAGCATCGTTGCGGTGGACCGCTCCACGGGCCGGGTTATCGCAATTGGGCGGCAAGCCCAGCAGATGCATGGCAAAACGCACGAGAACATCAAAACTGTTCGCCCATTGCGCGACGGTGTGATCGCTGACTTCCAAGCGGCCGAAGAGATGATCAAAGGCATGATCCGCATGATCAACCCGGGCCGTCGTTTGTTCACGCCGAACCTGCGCATGGTGATCTGCATTCCGAGCGGTATCACCGAAGTGGAGAAGCGAGCAGTAAAGGACAGTGCCGAGCATGCTGGTGCCAAAGAAGTGTACCTTATCCACGAACCCATGGCGGCAGCGATCGGTATCGGCATTGATGTGGAAGAGCCCATGGGCAACATGATCATCGATATCGGTGGAGGAACTTCGGAGATCGCGGTGATCGCGCTCGGAGGTATCGTGTGCGACAAGAACATCCGCGTGGCTGGAGATGAATTCACGCAAGACATCGAGGAATACATGCGTCGCCAGCACAACATCCTCGTAGGGGAACGTACAGCTGAAACGATCAAGATCGAAGTAGGTAGTGCGATGACCGAGTTGGACAATCCGCCGCCGGACTATGCCGTTCGCGGCCGCGACCTGATGACGGGCATCCCCAAGGAGATAACAGTTACCTATTCGGAGATCGCCCAAGCACTGGACAAGTCGATCAGCAAGATCGAAGAAGCCATCCTGAGCGCGCTCGAGAGCACACCACCCGAGTTGAGCGCAGACATTTACAAGACCGGGATCTACCTCGCTGGTGGTGGGGCCTTGCTCCGTGGCTTGGACAAGCGTATCAGCATCAAGACGAAACTGCCCGTGCACGTGAGCGAAGACCCCTTGCGAGCCGTTGCTCGTGGTACCGGCATAGCACTGAAGAACATCGACCGCTTCCAGTTCCTCATGAGGGAGTGACGAGTGGTGGGTTGGGGGGTGGAAGTTGCACCCCAACCCCGCCCAACGACAACCCCCCCCACCCCCCACCGCCAAAATTTCGAATGCGGGCCCCCACACCCAACACAAAACCCCCCCC
>JANNYL010000109.1:0-6624 GCA_031410075.1 Flavobacteriales bacterium | reverse complement strand
CGACGAGTCCCGGCAGCCGATGGTACATGAGCGCGAGACAGACCAAGCCACCAGCAGCAAGTGGGATCAGCAGATTCCACATCAAGCGCCGCGCACTTGTATCCCATAGCCCTTGCCCAGTTCGCTTGCTCCTGCGCCAGGTGAACCAGAACGCACCGAGCAAAGCCATACTGAGAACAGTAACGGCGATTACCATAAGGATCAGCAAGAGCGAATCATACTTCTGGTCCCCACGGACCTGGCTGTACGTAAGGGCATCACTAGCCGGCCCAGCAAACCCGTAGATGTACTGCTGTGCCACCCATGCTCCCGCAAGCGCAACAACGCCTGCGAAAACGCCACTGAGGCCACTGAGCGAGAGGAACCGCGTGCTGCGGTCCATAAGCGACCGGATGTGTGCGATATCCGACTGATGATCCTTCTGTGTCATTGCAAAGTACTTTGAATTGCAAAGTAAAGAACGAAATGGATCCGGTCCAAGTATGTGTCAAGAAAATTATTCCGGAACGAAACGCTCCTGGGACCAAATGGAGAAGGTCGCGTTCTTTGATCGGTACATCACGCTGACGCAGCGCGACAAGGACATCAGTGCATACTCAAGAACGCGAGCGTGGCACCCGCGAGCACGGTCAGGAATCGTTTCGCATTGAAGCGGTGATCGGGCGTGGTCTCGAAGATGATCGTCGTACTGATGTGCAACAGCATGCCAATGGCCAATGCCAGAGCACGGGTCAGAAAGCCTTTGCCCAATTGGTCCCCACCCAAGAGACCCGCACCTATCCCGATCGGCAAAGCACAGGCGAACACGACCAGCATGGCCCATGATCTTCCGCTCGGAACGTGAGAACGATGAAGCACCGCTGCCAATGCGATCGCCATGGGCGCCTTGTGCATCAGCACACCAGCAACAAATGGCAGATTGGCGCTCACAACGGGGTCGGCGAACGGCAATCCTTCGGTGAACGAGTGCAAGCAAAGGCTAAGCAAGGTGGCCAGGGGCAGTGTGTGGCTATGCCCCCCCTGCACATGAACGTGTCCGCGCTCATGTACCATCGGCTGCCGGGACTCGTCGCACCCGCAACGCTCGTATTCTATGGCCTCGCATTGCTGAACGCCAGCAAATACACGCTCGATGAGATCCGCTGGTTGGCCTTGAGCGAACTGGCCCTCGGTGTCGTCGCTTCTTTCTGGATCGGTGCGGGCCTGATGTTCTGGGCACTTGGTTTTGGTGTTCTGCACATCGTATACGGTGGTCTCATGTGGCTGCGACATGAGCGAGCTTCCGTTCCAATTGCGAACGAATGATCGACGGTCTCCATAAAGCGTTCGAGAGCCGCGTCCGTTTGGGGATCATGGCTGTGCTGATCGTGAACGATTGGGTAGACCATGGAACGCTCAAGGAATTGTTGAGCGTGACCGACGGCAACCTCGCGAGCCACATGACCGCACTCACAAGTACGCGCTATGTGCAGGTGCGCAAGCGATTTATTGGTAGCCGACCCAATACAAGTTACAAAGCCACCGTTGCTGGCACCAAGGCTTTCAAGGATCACTTGGACGCTATGGACCAATTGCTGAAAAAAGACCTACGACAATGAGCGCACAGCAGAACACCACCTTTCGTATCGCAGCCATTACCACCTTTTTGGCGGCCGTCATTTTTGATCAACTCTTTTGGGATCAGGACATCGGCATCAACCTACCCGTATTCTCCATGCTTATCATCGCGTTGTTGGTCGCTGATCTGGGTTGGAGCGGGTTCTCACGCTCAACAAGAGTCGCGACTTTCGGCGTTCTGATCTCCGCTTTCTCCATGGCATGGCAAGGCTCCATAATTGCCACCATTGCCGTGTGTTCCACCCTGGTCGTTTGTTCCGCTTTTGCGCACGCACCGTCTTTGCGGGCGGTCACTTTCGCAGCAGCACAGTGGATGAGCAACGTGGTAAGTACACCGCTGGGCTTGCTCGCCTCGGTGGGAAGCGCACTGCCTGACAATACCGGTTTTCGAAAAGGTTGGAGGTCAGGGAGGTTGGTGCTGCTACCACTGTTCGTGTTGGCTGTTTTCTTCCTGTTGTACAAAGGCGGTAACAGCAAATTCGACGCGATGACCGCTGGTTTCCTGGATACCATCGGTGAGTATTTCTCTCGACTTTTCACGGAAGTCTTCACTCCGCACACACTGTTTTTTCTCTTCGGTCTGGTGCTCACTGCCTCGTTGTGGATCCGTTATGCGGGTAACAGCTTGATACATGCCGAGGGTGCGATGGCGGATGCGCTCAAAAGGATCAGGGTGAAGCGCGCCCATTGGCTACCTCCACTCGCTATGGGTGCATTGGACCGAGAGCGGCGAATGGCCGTTGTTCTGCTCGTTCTGGTGAATGCCCTTTTACTGGTTGTGAACGCGATCGACATCCAATGGGTCTGGTTCGGTTTCACGGTGGAGCCAGGCATGAGCTTGAAGGAATTCGTTCATGAAGGCACTTGGTTGCTCATCATCAGCATTTTATTGAGCATGATGATCCTTTTCTATCAGTTCCGGGGCAATATGAATTTCCACCCGAAGAGCCGAACGCTCATTTTGTTGGCATCAGCTTGGCTCGTCCAGAACTTCATTCTTGGCGTTTCGGTCTTTCTTCGCAACTATCATTACATCAGCTTCCACGGACTGGCGTACAAACGTATCGGGGTCATCGTTTTTTTGGTACTCATGCTGGTGGGCCTGGTCACGCTCTTCATCAAGATCCGTGAGCGCAAGTCATTTTTCTATCTGGTTCGTGTGAATGGCTGGGCCGCCTTTGCGATGCTCGTAAGCTTGGGAACCGTAGACTGGGACAGCACCATAGTGCGCTACAATCTGCATCACTGGAACCAGGGTGAGATAGACGTGGACAATTACCTCGCGATGAGCGACAAGGTTTTGCCATTGTTGTATGCCGACATGGATCGCGTGCGCGAGCAGATGAGCAAACACCAGGAAAACGCGACCCGTTGGGTCACCCGACTCGACCCCAACGCGTTCAGCACCGATCTGGATGGTCGAAAGGCGCATTTTCTGGAACAGTATCGAACACAGGATTGGCAGAGCTGGACGTTTGCCGACAGACGCACCTACCTGGCGCTGACCAAGGATCATGAAACCCCTAACTGAAGCAATGGATACTTCACGGATCCGCAAACGCATTCGCAATTGGACGCTCTTTTTTATCGGAGCGCTCTGGTTCAGTGGTCTTACAGCAGTGCCCTTGGAATGGGGAACCCAATGGCTGAGCGACTTTACATTGGGCTGGCCCGGCCAGTGGCATACGTGGGCCGAAAGCGCTGCCATCGCGATCGCTGATGTGGGTAGCAAGTATCCGTTCCTGTTCTATGGTACGGATTGGTTGGCCTTCGCTCACATCGTTATCGGGCTTGCTTTTTTCGGTGTACTGCGCGATCCGGTTCGCAACAAGTGGATCATCGAATGGGGGCTGTGGTGTTGCGCGTTGGTGCTTGTTCTGGCGTTCGCTTGGGCACCTGTTCGCGGCATTCCGTTCTTCTGGCGTTGTGTCGATGCATCGTTCGGGGTTATCGGTGCGATCCCATTGTGGTTGGTGCTGCGGGATATCCGCAGTTTGGAACAACATGCTGAAGACGTGGGGATATGATGAAGAAGCTTCTTTCCTGGTGGGCTGATGGGCCCGTTGCTGCTGGTGTTCTGCTTTCGGTCGCGGTTGTTCTCGCATTCGCGCCGGATCACTTTCTGCCGATGCTGGCGCGTGCATTTCTCGTTCAATGGGCTGCCGCGTTCGGTTTGATCGCAGTTTGGAATTTGCCTCAATGGCGTTGGTGGACCGGTGGTGCTTCCGTGCTTGCTCTGGCGTTGACGCTTTGGCCTACCATGGATCCGGTGGAGCAGGAGGTCCCGCTCGAAGGGCCTGAGGTATTGCGTGTCGCACAGATGAACTTGCTTCAACCGAACGATGATCACGCTGAAGTCCTGGAAGAAGCTTTGGCGACGGGGGCGGATGTGATCTCCTTTCAAGAAGTAAGTCCGGAATGGGCCCAAGTGTTGAAAGTGAACTTGAGAAGCGCATATCCCTTCCACCGGTTAATGCCCGGTACCAATTGCTATGGTATCGCTCTGTTCAGCAAGCTCCCGTTCGAACAAGTGGAAGTCAAACAACTTTGTCGGAGGCCCATGGTAGAGGCTATGGTTCGCACACCGAACGGACTGATCCGCTTGTTCTGTGTGCATGCTACCTCTCCTGGGAACTATTCGTGTTTCCGTGAACGGAACGAGCAACTCGACATGCTCGCGACGCTGATCAATTCGTCATCGATACCAACCATACTTATCGGTGACCTGAATACAGTGAGTTGGGATAAAGCGTTAGCCCGGCTTTGCAACAGAACGGGTCTTCGTGAACACTCCAATAGCACTGGAGCAACTTGGCCTTCGATCGCGGGCATAGCGTTGATCCCACTGGACCATGTGCTGGTTACCCGCCAACTTTCCGTGTCGTCCTTGGACAGTTTTCGCATTTCCGGTTCGGATCATCGTGGCTTGGTATCCACCATTCAAGCGCGGATATGAGGACCCAAGCTAACTGGCTGCGGGTCCTTCCATGGATGACCGCCTTTGCGATAGCCATGGCGTTTCTGGAAAGCGCCGTGGTCATTTACCTCCGTCAGCTATACTATCCCAAGGCCTTCGCGTTTCCGGTAGCCCCCATAGACCCGCATATTGCGGTAACTGAACTATTGCGCGAACTGGCCACCATGGTCATGCTGCTCGCACCCGGCGCTCTTCTGACCTCAAAACGCCTTGAGCGTTTCGCATGGTTCTGTTTCTGCTTCGGGGTCTGGGACATATTCTACTACGTATTCCTGAAGGCGATACTCGATTGGCCGTTGAGTTTGTTCGATTGGGACATCCTGTTCCTGGTGCCGGTGGTGTGGGTTGGCCCGGTTCTGGCCCCGATCCTTGTATCACTTGGGCTTATCGCCTTTGGATGTATTGCGCTGCATCGGCGACGAGCTGATCCGTCTTTCAGGATCGCACGTTGGCAGTGGGCATTTCTGACTGCCAGTGGTGCGTTGATCCTCTTCACCTTCGTCGAGGAGCCTTGCCGATATGTATTGCAGGCCGCGGGCTCGCAGCGACTTTCAGCGCTGCCTCAAGCAGGGCATATGGCGTTGGATAGTTTGCGTGATTATTTGCCCGAGCATTATTCATGGGGCATTTTCTGCATGGCAGCGGGCCTTGCTTTAATAGTGCTGACTTCGCTGGTGCGACGTAGATCCTGATCAGGAGTTGCCACACATTTTCGAACGGTTGTGTTGAAAAAGAATGTAACCCGCGTGCGGCAACCTCGTTCAAACGGTGCGTCTTTTACATGGAACCCAAGAGCAAAATGGTAGCAGAAGCAAGACTCTTCACCCGTTTGGGCGTGTTGTCCTTCGCCGGTATGGCATTTTACTACGCTCACCTTTTCTTCGGATTGTTCGACAATGTTTTCTTGTTCAGGGCTTTAGCTATCATATTCATGGTCGTTACTCTGCCCTTGCCCATCATCGCCTTCAATAACAAGAAGCTCTTTCCTGCGGTGCAGGGGAGCAGCAAGACGATGTTGAATTGGGCAACCATTCTTCTCTTTGCGCATCACTTTCTCATGACATTCATCTTCGTCATGTTCTTGCAAAGTGGCAAAGTGTTCTGACCGAAAAGATCGGAGGTTCAATATTTTTTTCCAGAACACGCAACCTTCCTGCACGAACCAACGTTAAACCCATACGGAACCTCAAACAAGATCCGGTTCCTGAACATACCCCTGGCCACAGAAGGCAAAAAGCCTAAGAGCAGAAAAAGCCTTTGTCCAAGCCCGTAAGCTCGGAGACCAGGATACTCGAAGCGCGCCCCGTAAGGCGCGCTTCGGCATTTTCAGCGGTCCGTTCTTGTTGGATCATAATCCGGATGCATTTGAAAGAGACTGTCTTGCAGACCTGCCGGGCCAACTCGGGTTTTTCGCATGTCGTACGAGATCCCACGAAGGTCTTCGCGAAGCCAGTGCAACATGGATTTGGCTTTGACATAGCGTACATTCCGAATACGGTATTCCAGTATAGCGCCCTTGCACATGGCGCATGGTTCAAAGGTGCTGATCAACGTTGTTCTGTCCCGGTCAAGCTTGTTGAAAGCATCGATCCCGAATGACCTCATCGCATCAGTGATCGCATTGATCTCCGCATGCCCGCCAGCGTTGCCATCGCGCCGTACCGTATTGAAGCCGCGCCCAATGATGCTGTCGCCGAACAATAGGATCGCTGCCACCGGGACATCGCGAGTTGGGATCGCTCGCACGCCCAAGATGCGCAGTTCAACAGAGTGGGCTGCGACTCCTTCACCTCGGCTTTTCAGAAATGGAAAGCCATGGATGATGAGCCACCCGAGCCCGGCCGCACTTATGCAGATGATCATATTGAGCAGGACCCTCTTCATGGCTGGGAAGAATGTGAACAGAGAGGATCAACGGATGAACTGGGATATCCTGGACCAGGCCAATTCCGATCGCATATTCCAGTTATCCGGATCAATGGAAGCAAGATCCGGGAAAGCATTTTGGTATGCAGGTGCACTCGCGAAGG
>JANNYL010000108.1:0-4648 GCA_031410075.1 Flavobacteriales bacterium | reverse complement strand
GGCCAGTTCAAGGTGGTGGCGAAGCACGACCTCAATGGTGTGGACGCGACCAAGGTTTTCCAGGACGGAAAGGCCGATCATCAGATCCTTAACGCGGCACTGACGCTACAACGCCAGAACAAGGACCGTAAGGTGGTGCTGGTAACCAAGGATGTGGCTTTGCGCTTGAAGGCGAAGAGCCTCAACATCAACTCCGAGGATTATCTCACGGGCAAGGTGCAAGACCTGCGCGATGCCATGTACAGTGGGCGCACTGTAAAGGAGGATGTGGCGGAGAACCTGATCGACAAGCTGTTCGAACAGGGCCATATGCCGGTGGAAGAGCTGGGGCTTGTGAAACCTACAGGCAATCATTTCTTCATACTCAAGCACAAGAAGAAGAGCATTCTGAGCAAGTATGATCCGCGCACAGGCCTGGTTCATCGCGTGGAAAAACACAACATCTTCGGTATCAGTCCGAAGAACGCCGAGCAAACACTTGCTATGAGCGCGCTCATGGATCCGGAGATCAAGTTGGTGACGCTCCAAGGTGCGGCGGGAACCGGAAAAACGCTCTTGGCTCTGGCCTGTGCATTGGAGCTGCGACGTGACTATCGACAGATCTACGTTACCCGGCCCGTGGTGCCTTTGAGCAACAAGGACATCGGTTATTTGCCAGGTGACATCCAAAGCAAATTGGACCCATACATGCAGCCTTTGTGGGACAATCTCAAACTGATCAAAGGCCAGTTCGAGAAGCATGACAGCACCCCCAAGCGCATCGATGAGATGTTGGAGAACGAGAAGATCGCCATCGCGCCGTTGGCGTACATCCGTGGCAGGAGCCTCAGCAATATCTTTTTCATCGTGGACGAAGCCCAGAACCTTACGCCGTTGGAAGTGAAAACCGTGATCAGTAGGGCAGGGGAGAACACCAAGATCGTCTTCACCGGTGACATACACCAGATCGATACGCCGTATCTGGATTCGGAGAGCAACGGTCTGAGTTATCTCATCGACAAGGCAAAGGGGGATCCGTTATTCGCACACGTGACTTTGGAAAAAGGGGAGAGGAGCGCGCTGGCGAATCTGGCCAACGAGCTTCTTTGAGGAGGAGACGGCCGAAGGCTGTAGATGGTTGTTAGTTGTTGGATCATCGGCGATATGGTGCGAGTATGCGCCACACCAGCACACGCCAGCAGCCGCTCACTTCTTCCCCCTCAACTGCTCGCGCAAGAACTCTTCGCTCTTACGCGTGTGTACCACCTCTTCTTCCAAGTGCGTTATGCGGGCCAGCAATTGCTCGCGCTCTTTGGCACCGGACTCGTTGTAAGTGTTGGTAGAACTGAAGGTGTGCGACTGGGGTGAGTTATGGAACGATAAACGCTCCGAAATACTGAGGAGGTTGCTGACGGTGCCCGCCTTCACCAACTGCGCTATGGCCTCTAACAAGGGAAGGGTGAACGGGCTGTCACCCGATTCATACCGCTGGTACGTCTTCCCATCGCGCAGGCCAAGCTGTTGCGCCATTACCTCTTGGCTCAGGCCCTCTTTTGTACGCCACAGTCTACAGGGTTCACCGTAGAGCTTCTTCGAGAGTTCTTTCTCGTTCTGTTCCATTTGCCATATTTGGGCAAGCGTTTTGCCCTATTTGGACGGCAATATACTTGGCCATCTCGAACAGCCGTTCCAAGTTTGCCACAAGACCAACGGGCAGTTGCCCAAGAGCTTGTTCTACCGCCGAGAGGCAGGCAATTAACAAGCGTATAAAGCAACACGACATTGGGCTTGAGCGGATGCCGAAAAGCTCGGAGAGAGTAGGCGATAAAATCACAGAACCATGAAAAGTAAATTTTTCGTCGAAGATCGTCTCGTAGTGATGGGCGAATCTTTGGACACGAACGCCATGAGGCACATCGTGGGCGGATCGAACTCATCTGGTACCGGGGACACGGAATGCACCACGAGTGGTGTCGGATTTGACTGTCGTGACCCAACAAGTACCAATACCATCAATGGTGATGCTATCGAAACGTCCAAGGGCATGGATTCGTAGCCGCTTCTTCGAGGTTGATTCCGCACCGCCATGTCATCCCACGACATGGCGGTGTTTCTTTAACCTAAACTACGACCGATGAAACACATAGGCTTGACATTAGTCTTGCTGGGTCCTCTTTGCACTTGGGGCCAATGTCCCCAACTGGACCGTTTCGATCGCATGTTCCTCGTCATGGATACTATCCATGAGCCCAACAAGCTTTATGCACAAGCCTGTGACGCGCTCGATTCCATGAATTGCGATTATGTGATGGAATTGGCTGCAAGCGCCAAGCAGTTCGACTGGCACCCGCTCTATTTACGCTGTGTGTCAAGAGCTATTGAACTTGGAGGGGAATTGACCGAAGAACCGGATCACGCGAGCCTGGTCTTCAAATCCCTGAAAGACGGTCCCGATTCAACATTTTACTGGGATGCGGTGGATAGCCTAGACGGTATCTTTTTGAGGCGAAATCAAATGCGCATTGCGACTAGGGAGGTATTGCAAACCATGCATAGTAGAGATCAGGTCAGAAGTCTTATTTATCAGAGCTTACCGGACGAACGGAGCCGAACAGAAAAAGACACCACATGGGCGACTGCGGATAGAGTCGTCTCATTCATCGATAGTGCGAATTTCGCAGAGCTCTTGCACCTCTGCAAGATCCATGGAGAACTCCCGCTAAGTGATCGGTATGGTTTCAGGGCTACGGGTATTGTTACTACGATACTGCTACACAATGGAAAGAATCGCCCCGGATGTAACGAACGTTGGCGTGCCATCTGGCCATACATCATTGACGCTATGGATAACTGCAGAACGAACATAAGGTTCATGCACCTGTACAATTGGACCTACTCAAAGCTGCACGGCAGCCAATGGTTCGGGTTTATGCAAAATGTCCCAACCAAGCCAGGCAACGTCGCGGAACGCTTGGCCAATCGCATCATCGAGTGATCCTGATAATTTCTACGGACCAGGACCAATCAACGAACGACGTAGTCGATTGGCTGAGACATTTTGGGGCGGAGTTTATTCGGGTCAGCGAAATGGACGGGATCAAACTTCAATCCCTATTGATCGGGGTCAAAACCTCGTATTATGCTATTGAAGCCAAGGGGATCACTCTTGATTCTGCTAGTATTACTGCGGTCTGGTACCGCCGCGGAGATTTTAACCTGATCGATGAGGTGGAAGTCGCGAGCACTGATGGCCTAGATGCACAATTAGGGAGCGCGGTTGAGGCGCAGTTGAAGGATGACCTTGTTACGGCCAACCAATGCATTCTTTCCATGCAGATCCGTAATGGGATCAACGCCCAGGTTCTCTGCAACGTAAACAAGCTTTCTGTTTTGCGCTATGCTGTGGGACATGGCCTGCTGGTACCAGATACCTTGATCACTGGGTGTAAGGCGAAGCTGGTAGAGTTCATGGCTGAGCACCGCGTAGTGGCGAACAAGAACCTGAATCCGGGGCATCGCGTGATGGGTCAAGCCTTCATCCTCAGTGGAACCACCGTTCAACTCGGCACGGCAGATGTGATGCGAATGCCTGACCGCTTCACCACGGCGCTGTTCCAAGCATACGTGGAGAAATGGGTGGAACTCCGGATCTTCTATCTAGAGGGCACTTGCTATTCCAGCGCGATCTTCAGCCAGACAGACGAAAAGACGAAGGTCGACTTCAGAAACTACAATTACGAATGGCCGAACCGGACCCCTCCGTTCAACTTACCAGTTGAGATCTCAAGCAAGCTCGATCGCTTGATGCGTAGCTTGAGGCTGAACTCGGGCTCGATCGACATGGTCGTCACCCCCGCCCTTGACTATTATTTTCTCGAAGTAAATCCGGTTGGGCAGTTCTCTCAAGTGTCGAATCCCTGCAACTATGGCCTGGAAAAAGCCATCGCAATCCAACTCATGAATGGACCTCGCAACAATTGACAAAGGGAACGAGGTGCTTCCGACGATCGGGCACCTCCCGCCGTACATCAGACGCGGTAAGTTCGAACGGATCACTCTGAAAAAGGATCTAGTCACGCAGTGCTCCAGTTTTCACCAAACCAAGGTCTACCCCCGTCGCCTGTTCCACAAGTCCATAGTGCGTAATGTCAGCTAGAGTTCTGAAGTTGCACGCACAGGTGCAGATAGTCAACGGTTACCGTAGGGCGGCCTTCTATGACCTCGGCCGTGAGTTAGTGTATTACGCACGCTTGGCGATAACATCGGGGCTGGAGCGTATCCTTCCAAGTGCTCGGCAAGTAGTTACTGAGTTGGTGTCGGGAGAATATGATGATGCACAGGTGTACTTGGACTGGATGCTGCAAAAAGAGTTGCTCTTTGAATTGCCCGCGAGCATGCTTCCCCGCTTCCCACCCATCTCACTTGATCTCAACTTACCAGGTCGCTTGTGGTCCGCATCGTTGGGTCGGTCACAGCCGCAGGAAGAGCTTCTTGACGCCCTTTGTAGCATTGGTGTGCGCTATCTGGTCATCGATTGTGGGGCTGTGGACAAATCCGCGCTAAAGAGAGCGGTTGATGAGATCCCAGCGGCCTTGCCGTTGCTATCCGTTGTGTTGTGGATAGATGAGGACAGCCCAATTTCGGCTGAGGATGTTGCCGAAGTTGTTGA